>JALOUA010000031.1 GCA_025457625.1 Akkermansiaceae bacterium | reverse complement strand
ATGAGATGAATGTAGCGGCGCTCTATGAGCGTCGAAGCGAATGAGATGAATGTAGCGGCGCTCTATGAGCGTCGAAGCGAATGAGACGAACCGGCAAGTCCTGATCATCCGCGCGATTCTTGAGCGCCAAACCGCACTTGTCCATGCCTTAGCGCTTCAAACACACCTGTCACGGGGCGCTGATGCGGATTCGCAGGAACTGGCTGGAGTCCGTCGCCAGGCTGACGTTCGATCTGTAAACGACCCGCTCGATCCCGCCGCCCAGCGGCGTGGTGGAGACCAGCGATGTCGGATAGGCGCCGGTGACCGGAATGGTGCCATCGGCCTCGACGCTGAGGGTGATGCCGACGGCATCCGTGCGGCGGTTGAAGGCGATCGTGGGGTAGGTGTCCGGGCCGATCACCGCAGGCAGGCCTGCTTCCGGCCCCTGGCTGCCGGATCCGCTCAGCGGATCCGAACCGAAGGCGAATTCCTCAAGGTTGGTGAGTCCGTCGTTTTCCGCATCATCGGTCATGCCGCTCTTGCCCGGCGGGAAGCTGATTCCGGACGCCCAAGTGGCAAACGAGGTGCCGCTGGCGGGCGCGGCGGTGGTGAAGACGCGGACGATGTTGCGGCCGATGGTGTCGCCCATCGTGCTGGCATCCTGGAAATTTCCGGTGGTGGCGTTGTTGTTTTCGTTGACCAGATAGACATAGCCGCGCGGGTCGTAGGCCATGCCGGTGACACCGGCGGTACTGAAGCCGGCGGCGTTGTAGAAGGTCGAGTCAAAGGTGCCGTCCGCATTGATCCGCATGATGCGGCCATTGCAGGCGTTTGAACCGTAACTGGTGAAGTTGCCGCCCACCACGATCTTTCCGTCGGCCTGCTCGGCGGCGATGCCGATGGCGTTGTTAAGGGTGAGGTTGGCGGTGTTGAAGGCGCTGTCGAAGGTGCCGTTGGTGTTGAAGAGTTTGAATTCACGGGTGCTGCCGCTGTTTCTGAGCCCGACCAGGAGTTTGCCGGACTTGAGGGCGTGGGCGAAATGGAGGACGGTGGAGGGGTTGCTGGTGTCGTAGTCGGTGTGGCCGGCCACTTTCTGGCCGGTGGCGTTGATGCGCGTCAAGTTGGGGCCAAGGAGCCAGGCGGTGCCGTCCTGCAGCGGGTAGGGCGTGGCGGAAACGCCCAGGCCGAGGAGCGTCTGGATGTTGGTGTTGAACGTGGTGTTGAGGGAGCCGTCGTAATCGACGAGAACGACGCGCGGCACGGTCACCAGTGTGCCTCCGGCCGGCCCGAGTTGGGAGAAGTCGCCCCAAACGAGGTAGCCCGCTCCGGGAAGCTCGCGGATGCCACGGATGGTGGCGTTGGTGGCGGAGTTGGTGGCGAGTTGGGGAAAGGTGGGGTCATCAGGGAAACCGGCGGTGTTGAGCAGACGGCGGACGCGGTGGGTCGAGGTGTTGCCCTGGATGCCGCCGAGCAGGATGCGGCCGGAGGAATCCACGAGGCGGCCATTGTAACCGGTGGTGCCGCCGATGGCGCGGGAGTCGGTTTTGCCGCCATTCGGGCCGAGTTTGTAAACGCCGCCTCCATTGAGAACGAGGACCGAGCCGTCGGCTTGCACGAAGGGCGTGCCGGTGTCGCTGAGCGCCACATTGGTGCGGTCCAAGCTTGGGTCGTAGCGACCGTCAAGGCGTTCCACCACGGTGCCTCGCGCCACGGCGCTGGTGACGGAGTTGGCCCCAGAAGTGACGACGCAGATGTAGTCGCCGGTGTCGGAGGGTTGTGCATTGGTGAGGGTGAAGGTGTCGGTGGTCTGGCCGGGCACGTCGGCCGCGCCCTTTTTCCACTGGTAGGTGAGCGTGCCGGGTCCTCCTGCGAAGACTTTCATGGTGAGCGTGCCACCGACGAGGCTTTTGGCCGGTTTGGGTTCAACCGCAATCTTGAGCGTGGGCGTGAGGGTGACGGTGGTGAGGTCGAGGCGGTAGAGTTTGTTTTCGCCGGTGAGGGCGAAGAGGAAGGTGCCATGACGCGCGAGTCGCTCGACTTGTTTGCCGATGCCGCCACCCAGGCCGGCGGCGGGGATGTCGTCCCAGGTCATCCCGCCGTTTTTGGAGAAGGCGACGGTACCTTGGCGGACGAAGACGAATGAGGGGGTATAAAGCAATTGGCCACCCGCGAACATCGTTGTGGTATCAGCGCAGGTATTGGTCAGGATTTTTGCCCCTGCCGCGGTGTCCTTCTGGGTGAACTGCCAGGTAATGCCGAAGTCCTGTGAAAAATAGACGCCCGTGGTAAGGTTGGTGCTGCCACCGCCAATGACGCAGACCTGATCGCCAATCGAAGTCAAAAATCCGATTTCGGGCAACGGCACGCCATTGTTTGTCCAAGTCACGCCCCCGTCCACCGAAGTGAACGCCCCCATGCCGTTGCCGGGGATGGCGGCGACGACCTTGCCATTGCGGGCGACGATGGAGACGCAGCCGGTGGCGGGCAGGTTGCCATTGGCTGCGGTCCAGGTGCTGCCGCCGTCAGTCGATTTGAAAATGCCGCCGAGCGCTCCGGCGGCCCAGTGGGTGTTGGTGGAACTGTCGAAAGCTACAGCATCGATCACAAAAGGCGGAGCCGCGCCGGCGAATGATGGAGTCCATGCGGCGGGTGCGGTGGTGCGGTGGAGTGGCAGAATGCCCTGCGTTATGGCGCCGCTGCCGGGCTCTCCACCTGCCCAGAGCGTGGTGCCAATGGCATCAATGCTGCGCGAGCCGAACTGCGACAGATCATACGCACCGCCACTCACCGAATTCAACGTGCTCCATGTCGCTCCGTTGTCGGTGGATCGCAGTATGCCATTCGGTGAGGCGAGCGCGTAGAGTGCCGAGCCGTCCGAGGCGAGCGATTGGCCGCTTCCCACCTTGGGTGCGACGGGCAGATTGGCGGTGATGTCGGTCCAGGACTGGGCTCCCGCCCGCTGGATCGCAACGGAGGCAAGAAGTAGTGAAATAACGAACAGGCGTGATGTCGGAATCATGGAGGTGGATTTGAAAGCGCGCATTCTAACGCATAACGAGCGGATATGGTCAATCCCCCGTAATCGCGTGGGGGCTTCAAGGATTTTTGGTGACCACCAGCCGCAGGAAAGCACTGACCGTGCCAAGCGGGATGCTGGCGGTGGTGGCGCCGTCTCCCGCGGGTGTGCCCTGAGTGACACCGGCGCTGGTCCATGTTTCTCCCACAAGGGTCGGCGAGGTTTGCACGACATAAGTGACATCATTGCGGACGCGGCGGTAAGTGAGCTGAAACAATGTGGGCGTGGTGCTCAACGAGGGCGGAGTGCCGGTGAACGATCCGCCGGTTCCGTTGGGGTTCAGGTCGAGCGCGTATTCTAGCAGGTTGTCGAGGTTGTCGTTGTCCGCGTCGTCATTCGGTCCGCGCAGATTGGCGGGGACGCCGGCGGCTATGAGGAAGTCGGCGAGAGGGTCGGCGCCGGGGGCGGAGGAGGTGAAGGTGCGCTCGACGAAGGCCGCGGGGGCGTAGGTGGTGTCGCCCGTCTGGGTGGCGCGGATGGTGATGGATCCCGTGCCGGTGACGGTGAAGGTTTTGTTTGCGGAGTTGTAGGTGGCCGGGCCGGAGACTAGGGAGTAATTTACGGCGAGCCCGGAGGAGGCGCTGGCGGCGGGGGTGACCACGACGGGTGCGCCGGAATAAGTCACGTTCGCAGGTTGGGGGAAACTGATGGTCTGGCCGAGACGGGGCGCGGCGTTGACGCTGGTGGTGAAAGTGGCGGGGGCGAATGAGGAATCGCCGCTCTGGGTGGCGCGGACCACGACGGTGCCAATGCCGGTGTAGGTGATGGAGTTGCCGCTAAGGGTGGCGGGGCCGGAGACGATTTCAAGCGTCACCGGAAGACCTGAGGTGGAGGCGGGAGTGAGGGCCACTGGCGTGTCTTTGGCGTTTGTATAGCGGAAGGCCAAGTTGGTGAGGCCGCCGATGGAAAGGGCTTGGGGGGCCGGACCGGTGGTGAGGGAGAGCGGAAGAACGGCCACGCCGCGCAGGCCGGAGCGGCCTTCGATGAGTGTGACGGCAGCGGAGCCATCGAGGTTGGCGCGGCGAATGAGACCAGTGGTTAATTCGCTCCAATAGATGTGGGTGTCGGTCACGTCGATGCCGTTGACGAAGGTGGCGCCGGTGACGAGAGTGACGAGCCCGGTCCCGTCGGTTTTGACGCGCTGGATGGTGTTGTTGGCGATGTTGCCGAAGTAGATATGGTCGTCGACGATTTCGAAGTCGTAGATTGAGGGAGAGCCTGCTGTGAAAACGGGCGAGGTGGTGCCATCGGTGAAATTGAGGACGTGAAGACCGATAGGTGCCGTAATGGAGGAGCTGAAATAAACAGAACTGCCCACGGTTTGAAGCGCATTGGCGAAAAAGCCGGTGCTGCGGGCAAGGTTCAGCTGATTTGTGGCGGTGCTGTAGGTGCGGTCGTGGACACCAGTTCCGGTGAGTGTGGCGGAGGTGTTGGACTTGATGATTTGTTGAGCGCCGCCGGTGGCTTGCCAGAGGAAACCCGGAGTGGCGTCCAAGTCGTAGGCAACGACATTGCTGACGATGATGGGACTGTAACGCGGATCGTGGACGCGGCTGCCGCCAGTGCCCTGGTTGGCGATGAGGATGAGACCGTTGGCATATTCGACACCATTGAAATTACCGCCGGAGGGCCCGGTGTGGGTGGCTATGTCCGGACCGACGACGCCGTTGTCATAACCGAGACGAAGTATGGAAGGGCCAGCTTGCCCGGGGCCAGGCTGTGGGCCGCTTTCTGTCCAGACGAGGGCGACCGAGGCGGGTGGCGGCGGAGGGGCGTTGAGGTCGAGCAACCAGACGGTGGACTGGCCGCTGCTGGGTGAGCCGAAGCCTGCGATCCTGGTGCCGTCGCCGGAAATTCCGGTGGCGGAGGAGAGCGACCAGCCGCTGGCAAACCCGGCTTGGGTAAGGATGGTGCGCAAGCTGCGCAGGCCGTTGGTGGCATCCCAGATGAATGAGCTGTCGGCGAAGGTCGAGCCGGTGGCGTAACCCACGACGACCGAGCCGTCCGAGGAGACGGCGTGGGCTTCGCTGCGGACTTCGATGCCGGGCAGGTCACCGAGCACGACATAGCCGCCGGCTTGGGTCCATCGAAAAGCCTCGCGGTTGGCAGAGCCGTCCCCGCCAACGGCAGTCGCGATCTGGCCCACGACGACAAGACCGTCAGCCGAAATGGCGTTGGCGTGGCTGGAAACGTAGCCGGAAGGCAAGGTGCCGAGTTCGACCATGCCGCCGGCTTGAGTCCAGCGGAAGGCTTTCTCCGGAATGCCCGTACCTTTGGAAAACCCGACGATCACTGAACCGTCAGCCGAGACGCCGGTGGCTGTGCTTTGATTGCAACCGGGAAGAAAACCCAACGATTGCAGGCCGGTGGCGGCTGTCCAGCGGAAGGCTTCGGGAAAGCCTGAGGCGTTATAGCCAACACCGACGATGACGGAGCCGTCGGCGGAAACGGAGCGGGCCTCGGTGCCCAGATAGGAACCGGACAGGACGCCGAGACTGACCAGACCGGTGGCGGAAGTCCAGCGGAAGGCCTCTTGGGTGAGGGCGGTGGAGCCGCCGGAGGGGATCGTCCGGCCGGCAGCGGTGCCGTAGCCAACGACGACTGAGCCATCGGCAGAAATGGCGTTGGCGGTACTGCCGGAAGTGGAGGGACCGCCTGGGAGATCGCCGAGACCGACCATGCCGCCGCTGGCAGTCCAAGTGGCGGCCTGTTCGTAGGTCACCGTCACGGAATTGTCCCGGCACGCTATGACGGAGCCGTCGGCGGAGATGGCGGCATAACCATAAGTGCCGCCAGACAACAGTCCGGTAGGCGTGAATTTGAGATCGGCCGAGAGCGGTAATACGCTGGCAAGGACTGACAGATGGATTGCAACGAGACGGGACGTCGGAGTCATCGGGGGCTGGCTTATGGTTTGTTCCGCATGCGATAGCGCGGGCTCAAAAACGAAACCGGGGCTATCTTGTCAAGCCGACCGGCGGGTCGGGATCGCAAATTATGCGGAAGCAAATCCCGTGCCGGAATCAATAGCCGAGGATCGCGCTCACCACATGCGGCGCGAGTTTCGCACGGCCGCTGAGGAACTCGAGTTCGATGAGCACCGAGATGCCCACCAGGTTCGCGCCGAGTTCGTCCAACAGTTTCACCGCCGCCGCGGCGGTGCCGCCGGTGGCCAGCAGGTCATCCACTAACAAAATCGACTCGCCCGGTTTCACGGCGTCCAGGTGCAGCTCGACGATGGCCTCGCCGTATTCGAGCGAGTAGGCGGTCTGGCGGGTTTTCCACGGCAGCTTGCCTTTTTTGCGGATCGGAACGAAGCCCGCGCCGAGGCGGTCGGCCACGGCGGCGGCGAAGATGAACCCGCGCGCGTCGATGCCGACGACCTTGTCGATTTTCGCACCGCCGGCCGTTTCGCAGAGCAGGGTGATCGACTCGCGGAACAGCGCGCCATCGGCGAGGATGGGCGTGATGTCCTTGAAGACGATGCCCGGCTTCGGGAAATCGACGACATCGCGGACGGCCGCCATGAGGGCTTCGCGGGACATCAGTAGGAGAAGACTTCGCCGTCCTTGAAGAAGCGCTTGATCTCGGCGGCGGCGGCTTCCGCAGAGTCCGAGGCGTGGCAGACGTTGACCATTTTGTCCTCGCCGAAATCGCCGCGGATCGTGCCGGGCGCGGCCGCCTTGGAATCGGTGGGGCCGAGCAGGTCGCGCACCTTGCCGATGACGTCCTCACCCTCCAGCGCCAGTGCGATCACCGGCGTCTTGCTCATGAAGGAAACGATCTCCGGGAAGAACGGCTTGTCGGCGATGTGCGAGTAGTGCTCGCGCAGCACGGCGTCGTCCAGATTCATCATCTTGATGGCGCGGATGACGAACCCGGCGTCCTCGAAGCGGGCGAGGACCTTGCCGGTGAGGTTTTTCGAGATCGCGTCCGGTTTGAAGAGAATCAATGTGGTTTCAAGAGCCATGCGCGTGGCAGTAGGCGCGGAAGCGCCGGCGCGCAAGCATTTTGACCGGTCTGGCCGGACTTATCAGGCGTCCGGCAGGTCGCGGATTTTGAGTGCGGCTTCGAGCGCCTTGACCCGTTCGACGAGTTTGGGCAGGCGGCGCACGGTGGCGCGCAGTTTCATTTCCTCGCGGAACGGCTGGGCAGGCAGGCCGGAATACACCGCGCCGCCGGGCAGGCTGGTGGTGACACCGGAGCGGCCGGCCAGACTGGCCTTGTCGCCGATGACGACGTGGCCGGCGGTCCCGCATTGGCCGGCCATGGTGACGTAATCGCCGAGGCGGGTGCTGCCGGAAATGCCGCACAAGGCGACGATCAGGCAGTGTTTGCCGATGACGCAGTTGTGGCCGATCTGCACGAGATTGTCGATTTTGGTGCCCTCGCCGATGACGGTTTTGCCGAAGCGCGCGCGGTCGATGGTGGTGTTGGCGCCGATTTCCACGTCGTTTTCGATTTCCACGATGCCGACCTGGTCGATTTTCACATGGCGGCCGTCCACGAGTTCGTAGCCGTAGCCATCGGAGCCGATCACCACGCCGGGTTGGAGGATGACGCGGTCTCCCAGCACACAGCGTTCGCGCACGGTGGCATTGGCCATGAGGTGGCAGTCGCAGCCGATGATGGCGTCCTCGCCGATCACGCAGTTGGGTCCGACTACGGAGCCGTTGCCCACGCGCGCGCCGGCCAGGATGACTGCGCCGGGGTGGACGCGGACCTTGGCGGGATCCAACACGGCCGCGGGATCGACGCTGGCCTGTGGCGAGACGCCCGGTTGGAAATCACGGCTGGCTGCCGCGAAATGGCGGACCACGGTGGAGAAGGCGAGTGTCGGATTGTCCACGGCGATGAGCGCCGCATGAGGAGGCCCGCCGGTTTCGCCGCGCGCCACGATCACCGCGCCGGCCCGGGTTTGGGAGAATTGCGCGTGGTATTTCTCGTTGCCGAGGAAACTCACGTCGTGCGGCCCGGCGGCATCGAGCGCCGCCATGCCGGTATAAGACGCATCGAGCCCGCCCCGGACGATGTCACCATCGACCCATCGGGCGAGCTCGGAAAGCGTGAGGGCGAGTGCCAACGAGTAGAAGCTCGGGTTGATTACTCAGTGGGTTTTTCTTCCGCACCTTCGACCGGTTCGAGGGACTCCGCGGGCGCGTCCTTGTTGAGGTCCTTGAGCAGGCCGGCGGTGATGTCGGTGGCGTCCTTGGTGTAGAGCAGGAAGGGAACCTGCGAGGTGCTGAGACCGGACTTGTCGAAGACGTAGTCGTAGTTGTCCACCTTGGCCTGTTCCTCGACGAGCTTGCGGATTTCCTCAAGGATGCCCTTCATGCGCTGGACCATTTTCTCGTTGAGCGCCTGGTTGCGGCGCTGGAGGAACTCGCGGCGTTCGCGGTCGAGCGCGATGCCTTCCTGCTGCTGCATTTGCCACTCCTTGAAGAGCGTCTGCTTCTTGGTCTCGTTGACCGACGGGTCTTCGAGCTGCTTGCGCAGGTTGCCGAGGTTTTCCTCCAGTTCGCGGATGCGGGAGAGGCGCTCGTTGTTGTCCTTCTGGATGCGGGCGCGCTCGACATTGATCTGCTTCTGCGCCTCGTTGGTGCGGTAATATTGCTTGAAAAGCTCCTGCATGTCCACCGTGGCGATGTTGAGCTTGCCCTCCTGGGCGGCGGCAACGGTGACGAGCGATGCCGCAAATGCGACGGCGAGAAAACGACGGATGAGTCTCATGGATGGTATGGGGTGGGGTTCCGGATACGGCTTGCGGTGCGGATGCTGGCGGGAAATGAATCGCTCGTCAACGTCCATCCTGAAGCGCCCGCGCCACGGCGGATCGTCTGGGAAAGTTAGCCGCGCCGGCGGTTTGCCGAAGAGGGCGGGCCGCGGAACGGGAGGGATTCGAACCCTCGGTAGAGTTTCCCCTACGTTCCCTTAGCAAGGGAGTGCTTTCGACCACTCAGCCACCGTTCCTCGTGCGGGTCGGGAAGGGTTGAATCACAGGGACTGTGGCTCGTCAACCCCGGGCTCGGGATTCGGCGGGGATTTCTCCGCGGTTTCGAAGAGCGCGGTTTCGACGACGGGTGCGACAACGACCGGGGCTTCGACGACGGGCGCTTCCACCACCGGGGACTCGACGACGGGCGCTTCCACGAAAGTTTCGGCGGCCGTGATGTCCGCATCCTCGTCCGGGGATTCGTCGGCGGTGGTTCCGGCATCCGGGGCCGCGACGGTGTCGGGTTTGGGTTTTTTGGCTTTGCGCTTTTTGGTTTTTCCCGTCCTGGCCTCGCCTTCCTTTGGTGGCTGTGGCGCTTCACGGATTTCCTGCACGACGAGGGTGTCGTCGGTGAAAAGCAGGATATGGCCCTGGTGGAGGAGCCAGAAGAGGTCGGCGGCGAATTCGGCGGGCGGGGCGGTGCCGCCTTCGGGCAGGACGGCTTTCCAGAGGCCTTCGAGTTTGGCGGGTTTGTTGGCGCGGATCCACTCGACCATGATGGCGGGCCGTTCGGCGAGCGTCTGGCCGGGCGGCAGCGGGTGCGGGCGGGCGGGGCCGGTGAAAAGTTTGCCCTGGCGTTTGAAAACCGGCAGGTGCTCGGCTTCGACGGCCTTGCAGACGGCGGGGATGAGGATGGCCGGGTGATTGCGGGCGTGGTTGCCGGCGATCTTGAGCGAGGTCATCAACGAGGGCGAGAGGTTCTTCGGAGGAATGGATGCCAGCACTTCGGCGTGGCGGGTTTCCTCGAAGGCTTGATCGAAACACCGCGCGGCGAGCACGCGCTGGGCCTCGGCGAGGTCCTCGATCCAGGCGTCATCGCCATCCCCCTGGATGCGCCAGCGGGTCTTTTTCTTCATGGTATCAAGCCATGCGTTCACCGCCTCCTCGCCGCGCTCGGTGCGGACTTTGCTGGAGTATGCGGCGAAGGGCATGCCCGGGAAACACTCGCGGTGGATGCGCCGCAGGTTGGTCTGATAGGCATGGAAATTCGGCGGGCCCAGCCACAAACCGGTGAGTCCGCACTTGGCGACGATCTGGAAGTTTCCTTTTGGCGGATCGACTTCGATGATTTCCTCCTCGATGAATTTCACGCGCAGCTCCGACTGCCAGAGATGGCGCACGGCTTCCTCGCGCGTGAGGAAAAGCGATTCATCGAGCTTGCCGCGCAGAAGCGGCGGGTGCGGCTCGGCGGTTTCGAAAACCGCGCGGCAGCGGCCGCGTTCGGCTAACAGGATTTTGGCCACATCAAACAGCGGATAGACGCGCGCCACCTGATGCACTTCCTTGCCGATGAGGTGAAGCGCCTGCGCGTCGGGAATCAGGATCACGCGCACGCCCTCGGCGGGCGCGGCCTCTTCATGGCGCGGAGGGCCGCCATAACGATCGTCGCCTCCGCTGCGGGGGCCGCGTTGGGGACGCCGCTCGCCGTCGCGCTCGCGGAAGCCGCCCTTGCGGCCGTCGTCGCGGCGTTCCTCACGGCGCGGCGGTCGATCGCCGGAACGGGCGTCCGGCTTGTCCGCACGTTTTTCCTGACCTGTTCCGGTGGCCCTGGCCCACGACGGACCGAGTGCGAAACTCGATAGCAGATCGTTCAGCGGATTGTTTTCTGAATCACTCACGGCGCGCACTCTAGGGAGAGATTTTGGAAATGACAAACTCCGCGTTGCGTCAATTTGCGCCGGCGGAAGGTGCGCTCAAGAGGGCGATGATGCGGCGCGTGGCTCCTTCATGCACGGCAAGAAGGGCCGCCGCGCGGCGGGTCATTTCATCCGCCCGCGCGGGATCAAGCGCGGTGCGGATCGCCTTGCGCAGCGAGTCTTCATCATGCGCGGCGATGCAGCCATCAGCGGCAATGAGACGCTCCGCGAGCGGTTGGAAGTTCTCCATGTGCGGCCCGAAAATGACCGGCTTGCGCGCCAGGATGGCCTCGGTGGGGTTTTGCCCGCCGCTGGCGTGGAAGCTTTTGCCGATGATCACCGCATCGGCGTGAGCCGTCCAGTCGCGCAGCTCGCCGGTGGTGTCGATGATGAAGGCCTGGCGGTGCTCACCGATCACAGTTTCCTGAAAAGAGGAACGCAGCACAACATGGAAGCCCGCGCGTTCGAGATCATCCGTCACCTCGGCGCGGCGTTCGGCATGGCGCGGCACGATCACGGGCAGCGCGTCCGGCGAGGCGTCGCGGATGGCGGATGCGATCCATGCTTCCTCGCCGGCATGGGTGCTCGCCGCAAGGACGACCGGACGCCCTGTTCCAAACGCATCGAGCATGTTTTGAAATTCGGGACGCCGCATGGGCGGCGCGCCGCTTGCGGGATCGAACTTGAGGCTGCCGGTGTGGTGAATGCGGCGGGGCTCGACGCCGAGTTCCCGCCAGATCGCGGCATCGTCCGCTTCCTGGACGGCCACGGCATCAAGCATGGAAAACAACGGTCGCAGCGTGGCGGCGAACTTGCGGTAGCGCCCGGCGGAGCGTGGCGACATGCGGGCGTTGACGAGCGAGACCGGGATGCCGCGCTTGCGGCATTCGAGCATCAGCCGCGGCCAGACCTCGCCTTCGATCAGAACAATGCGGCGCGGGCGGAAGCGGTCGAGGTAGCGGCGCACCATCGAGGAAAAGTCGAGCGGCGCGTAGGTGACGCGCAGCCCGGGAATCGCGGCAGCCGTGGCCACGGCGTGGCCGGTGGCGGTGCCGGTGGCCAGCACGAACCTCCGCTGCGGATCCTCTTCCAGCCACGCGCCGATCAGCTTCAAACCCAGCAACGCCTCGCCCACGCTCACCGCATGCACATGCACCGCGCCGTCCGGCTCCGCCGTGAGATCGCGCCGATAAAACGCGGCCCGTTCACCAAGACGGGTGCGCATGCCGCCGCGGCGCAGCATTTTCACCACCCAGCCGGGAAAGGCTGCCACAAACAACCAAGGCAGCAGCAAACGATAGATCAACAGCGCGACGGGCCACGGCATGGGCGCGCAGCCTAGGCGGGACGGCGCGGCAGGTAAAGAGTTCAGCGGGCCTCATCGAAACCCGGCCATCCGGTCAGCTTTTCCCCGCGGCGTGAAAGCGGGTGGAGATGCCGTGACCGGCGATGATGCCGGCGAGGCGCTCGGGATGGCGGCCGTGGGCGATGTGGGTCTCGATCCCGGCCTCGACGGCGAATTTCACGGCGGCGAGCTTGGATGCCATGCCGCCCATCGAAAAGCGGCCCTTGTCCTCGCGCACATGGCGGAAGACCTCGTCGATCGCGGCGACCTCCTGGATCAGCCCGCCGGTTTCCGGATCCATCAGGCCATCCACACTGGTGAGCAGGATCACGCGCCTGGCGGCGGCGAGCTTGGCGACGCGCACCGAGAGCATGTCGTTGTCGCCGAATTTCAACTCCTCGACGGCCACCGAATCGTTTTCGTTGATGATGGGCAGCACGCGCGGCTCGGCGAGCAGGCGGCCGAGGGTGGTGGAGACGTAAGCCGCGCGCTCCGGCGTGGCGAGATCCGCGGCTGTTAGAAGAACCTGCGCCACCGTGATGTCGAAGTTTTCAAACAGGCTGCTGTATGTCTGCATCAGGCGCGCCTGGCCGACCGCGGCGCAGGCCTGGCGGGTGGCGGTGTCCTGCGGGTAGGCATCCAGGCCAAAGGCGGAGACGCCGGAGCCCACCGCGCCGGAGGAGACAAACAGGCAGCGGTGGCCGGCATCGATCAGTGTGGCGATGGCGGAAACGAGGTGCGCCAGCGCGGCGCGGTCGAGCGTGCCATCGGCGGACTTGGTCAGCACGCCGGTGCCGGCTTTGATGATGGTGAGATCGGGAGTCATGGGAAATTCCGCCGGATGGCGGCACGTGAATAGGTGGAATCATTCACTCGCGCCAGTCCAAGCTCATGGAAAAGATGCGGCAACGGTGCCTGGAGTCTCCGCTTGATCCCGGCAGGCATCGTCCGCCACGGCGAATTCCCGCTTGATCCTCATTGGTTCCGTCTATCTTGCGGGCATGCCGCAGGTGCCCATTCGGATTTCCGCTGTTCTTTTCGCGCTCGGGCCGTTGCTGTGTGCCGCGGAGTTCGAGCCCACGCTGGAGGCGGCGGCCAAGCCGCGCGGTGCCGCGCCGGACGGCATGGTGTGGATCCCGGGCGGCGAGTTCTCGATGGGCGGTCCGGACGCCTCCGGCGGAGTTTGCACGCCGGAAACGATGGTGGACGCAAGGCCCGTCCTGCGGGTGAAGGTGGACGGCTTCTGGATGGACAAGACGGAGGTCACCAACGCCGCCTTCGCCCGCTTTGCGGATGCCACCGGCTACAAAACCGTCGCCGAAATCGCGCCCACCGCGGAAGAGTTTCCCGGAGCGCCGCCGGAAATGCTCGTCGCGGGCGCGGTGGTCTTCCGGCCGCCGGCGCAGGAGGTCTCGCTCGGCAACCACCTGCAATGGTGGAGTTATGTGCCGGGTGCGAACTGGCGCCATCCCGAGGGTCCCGACAGCACCATCAAAGGACGTGAAAACCATCCCGTCGTCCACATCGCATGGAAGGATGCGGTCGCCTACGCGAAATGGGCCGGCAAACGTCTGCCCACCGAGGCGGAGTGGGAGTTCGCCGCGCGCGGCGGTTTGTCCGGCAAGGTGTACGCATGGGGCGATGAGTTCCAACCCGGCGGCAAGGCGATGGCCAACACCTGGCAGGGGCGCTTCCCGGTGAAGGACGAGGCGCGCGACGGCTTCGCCGGAACGGCTCCCGCAGCCAGTTTCCCTGCCAACGGATACGGCCTGCATGACATGGCCGGCAATGTCTGGGAGTGGGTGGCGGACTGGTATCGGGCCGATGCCTACCCGCGCGCCGCCCGCGCCGCCGCTGGTGCTCCGCTCGCCAACCCTGCCGGCCCTCATGATTCCTGGGACCCCGCGGAACCCGGAACCCGCAAGAAAGTCCAGCGCGGCGGATCGTTCCTCTGCACCGACCAATACTGCACGCGCTACATGATCGGCACCCGCGGCAAGGGCGAGATCGACACCCCGACGATCCACAGCGGGTTCCGTTGCGTGAAATCCGCCGAATGAACGTCCGCCGCGGCTCGGGCTGCCAAATTCCATCTTTCCTTCCCGCTGCTCCTGCGTCATGTTGTTCCCTTATGGAACCGTTGCAGGCACTTTCCCTTTTCATCTACCTCTGCGTCATCCTCGCGGGACCGGTCGCATTGCTTTTGCTGGTGATTTTCAAACGCCGCGTGGGCCGCGCCTACGATGGGGCGGTGGTTGCCAGTTCCGAGGAAATACTGGAGGAGCTGGACCGTGAGTTCACTCCACTGCGCTGGACGACCATCCGCACACAGACCGAGTATCTCCCGTTTCTCTTCGAGTGCATCCGGGAAAACATCGACTCCGGATTCGAGGATCCGCAGATGCTTTCCTTGTTGGAGAGAATCGATACCCATCGGCCGCACAACGAGCGCAGCGCGCGATTCACGGTGGTTTCCGGCGGACAGCGGAGCAACCTTCATCTGCGTTGGGTCCGCGATTCCTGCAACCGGATCCTGCTGCGCATCCAGGCCGCGCCACCAGTCATCCGCGCCCTCAGGGAACACCGGAAACGGATCCCCCGTGCCGTCACCGGGGCGGCTTTTTGAAGGGACCGGCGGAGATGGGTCAGCACATCCCGGCACTGCACGCGGCTTCCGCTTGTGCCAGCGACCTCGCCTTGAATCCCTGTTTCTCCAGTTCGGCGAAAAACACCGGCAGCGCGGCTAGCGTCCGCCGGCTCTGGTTGATGACGGTTCCCCGCGAGTCCCTGCGGTCCTGGTTGTCATGAAACACCACGATCCGCCCGGGCACGGCCGCCCGCGCGTTGTGGCGCGCATACCACCCGGGAATCTCGAAAAACGCATCCCAGGGAAAGTTGAGCCCAAGATAGAATCCCGGCCGGTATCCCAGCTCGACGCCTCTCGTCCGCATGAACTCCGCCATCGGCCGGTTGTGGAAACCGTGGGACGCACGGAATCTAACGGGATTAACGCCGTTATCTAACAGAATGCGGTGGTTGCGCTCGAACTCCGCGGCGAATTCATACGGCTTGAGCTGGATCGAGGGAACGGACTCCGGCATGTGATTGCCCACCTCATGTCCTTCTTCGAGCATCCGGCGTATCAGTCGCTTGTCAGAGTCGCTGCGGATCCCGTCGCCGTGGATGAAGAACGTGGCCGTGGCATCATGGTCCCGCAACATGTGGAGAATTCCGGCGGTTTCGGCTGTCGGCGCGTCGTCGATTGTCAGAGCCACCAGTTTCTGATCCGCCCGCAAGCCCTCGATCCGCAGGATTGCCCGGGGCTGGACCGCTTGCAGGGCCGGCCGCACCCATTCCTGTGCGATGCGATGACTCAAGCCGCTGCAGGCCGCGGCAAGCCGGCTGAGGAGCGGGGAACGGGCAGGGCGGGACATGGCGCTGCCAGAGAGCTTGATCGGGAAACACCAGCGCGCAAGCTGCGGCATTGATCCCGAAATCCGATGTTGGGTGGACGATTCGTCGCAATTTGACCACAGATTACCCAGATTTCACAGATTGAGGAAACCACCATACGGGATTCAAATACGCCGCCATTCACTCTACAAAATCTGTGGTTCAATTTCTGTTTTCGGGTTGCTGGGACGGGGCCGATCCGTTTTGCCGCAGAAAATGGCATTTCATGGGCGCATTTGGACGTTTTCTTTTTCCTCCCGTGCGAGGATGATGGGTTTGCACGATGAACGCCACCACCGCCACCGATGCCACCCTGCTGGGGGTTTTGCAGGAACAAGTGCCCTTCGTCCGGCGTCCCTTCGCCGACCTGGGGAAACGCTGTGGTTTGAGCGAAGACGAGACGCTTGCCCGGGTGAAAACCCTCAAGCAGGAAAAAGTCATCCGCCAGATCAGCGCGATTTTCGACACCCGCAGCCTCGGCTACGCCTCCAGCCTGGTGGCGGCGAAAATCGCCCCGGAAAATCTCGATGCCGCAGTCGCGGTGATCAACTCGCACCCCGGCGTGAGCCACAACTACCTGCGCAACCACGAGTTCAACCTCTGGTACACCATCGCCGTGCCGCCCACCAGCAAGCTCGGCCTCGATGGCAGCGTCGATCTGTTGCACCGCTTGTCCGGCGCGGAAACCACCCGCCTGCTGCCCACGCTGCGTTTGTTCAAGATCGGCGTGCGCTTCGATGTCGAAGGCTCCGCGAAACCCGGTGACCAATCCGCGCCCGCCTACACCGAGGCGAACCGTTCGGAGGCCAAACCGCTCACGGCAAAGGAAATCGGATTCGTGCGCCTCATGCAGCGCGACATCGCATTGGTCGAAGAGCCATTCGTCGCGGTTGCGGATCAACTCGGCATATCCTTCGAGGAAGCCGCCACGATGCATGCGGATTTTCTAACAAGCGGCCGGATGCGCCGTTTCGCCGCCGTGCTCCACCACCGCAAGGCGGG
>JALOUA010000254.1 GCA_025457625.1 Akkermansiaceae bacterium | reverse complement strand
TCGTTGAGGCTCTCGATCTCATCACGCAACGAATCAATGCGGGATTCCTTGAACGCGATGGAACGTATCATCTCCTGCCTGCGCGCTTCCTCCCTCTTGTTTTTTTGTTCGTTCAGATCCCGGGCCTCGGACTCCTTGACAATGGATACGGCCGCCTCGTGTTCTTTTCTTTGGGAATCCTCCATGGCAAGCGCGGCTTGCTTTTGTTTCGGATCGAACTGGAACCGGTCCTGCATCGCGGGAGGCAGTTCTTCGTATGGTATTCGCTTGAATCCTCCGTCATGCATGATCTGTATGCCAACCGGTGTCACGCTCTTGATGGTGACATTCTGATAAACCATTCCCTTCTGGGTGCTGAGCGTGTCCACCTGCTCGTCCCTTGCCCTGCCGCGGACCAGGGCCCGGTAGTCGTCCTTATAGGACTCGAAGTCCCGTGCCATCTCGGCGAGCGACTTGTCCGCTGAGGTGATTTCGTAATTCAAAGTGGCGATTCTCATGGTGCCGGAGCGCATCGAGCTCCGGATGTCATTCAATTTTCCGGCATCCGCTTTCAGGGCGGGAACCATGTCGAGCTTCTGGTTTCCATTGGAAATCATGCGTTCCAAATCCGCGATTTCCTGAGTCTGTTTGGTGATCAATGCCTCGATCGTGTAGTCGGCACCCTGCAATCCCTCATCAAAAGCAAAGATGAAAAGGACCCCGAATCCCGCGATCACCACAAGTGCGAGAAGCATTCCTATCACACCCGGGCCGCGCCCGCTTTCCATCATTTCGGTAAACGACATCTTTGGCTGTGGTTTGGTTTACTTCAATCGATACTTCAGGCGATACGCCGCGAATTCGTCCTGAAGAGAGCGCTTGCGGGCTTCCAGCTCCGCGATATCCGTCTCGAGGCGTGCGATCTCGGCTGTTTGCGCATCGGCTTCCTTGCGCGCGTTTTTCAATTCCGCCGTCACGTCCGGCGGCATGCTCCTGAGCTTCTCCTCAATGAGGGCGAGCTCACCTTGCAGGCGGGTGATTTCCGCACGTTGCTGTTCGCGTTTGGCCACAAGCTCTGGGTCGTCGCCGCAGGAGCCGCATGAAAGGGCAAACAGCATGAGCATCAAGTGTTTCATCTTCAGGGGGTGATGTTTGAGTTGGGCGGCCTCGTGTTTGCCGGGCCCGGCCCGCATGGGAATCCGGGGGACGAGGGTTGCCGGGAGATATGCCGGGGAAAGTCCAACTGCACCGGGACCCGCTGGTAACCCTGTGGCACGCAGACGGAAATCGGCGGAACATAGGGGCGGTAAACGTAGGTCTGACCCGGATAGTAGTATCTGGATACGGAATAGTAAGGCGATCTGCGATAGGACGATCCACGGCCAAATGGAGTTGCAGGGCGCGATAAGGGACTGGTTTCTTTACGGGCCATTGAGCTTGCCATCACCCGGCTGGCAATCCTTCCGGATTCCTCCCGCTTCCTCTCCACGGCGCGACGTTCCTGATCCAGCCGTATGACTCCCAATTCCTTCTCAATGCTCAATTCATAAGCGAGGGAATTCCTGCGTTCCGTGTCCTCGGCGGCCAATGCCGACGCCTCGTCCATGACGAAAAACAAACGCTGCTCGTCGGTCAAATCCCCATACCTCAACCTCGTGGACCCGTCTTGATGTCTGATTGAAACGCCCGCGTCATCCACACTTGTGACCAGAACTTGCTCAAAAACCCTGCCGTTCCTGGATTCCAAAGACGCGAACTTCATTCCCTGCGCGTGCGCACGCTGCTGCTTCGCGGCAGTTTGCACCAGGGTGTCGATTTCGGTTTCAAGCCGGGCGATTTCGAACGTTAGAGAGGCATGCCTCCCGCGAAGACTCCGCAATGTGGACTCGTTTTCCGACAACAGTCCCGATAGACGTTCCAAGTCTTCAAATCGCCCGTATGGTGTCTGTGAAATGCGATATTCCGCGAGCTCGATTTTGTGAAGCAACTCGATTTTTTCGCGCTCGTTTATCCAAAACTCCGCACGACCTTCCCGACTTTCACAACCAAAGTTGAAAACCTGGGACAGAGTCACGGGTAGCAACCATGTCACTACTGGCGAGCGATTGGACATTTGATGTTCAAATACGATCAAGAGCCGGTCCCTGAGTCAAATCAATTCAAAGCCGAAACAAGAAACTCACGACGCGACCCATGAATCGGGTTGCGGCGCGGGCCGGCATCGTCGAAGAATCCGCGCATGGAGATGCCGCGCCGCTATCCGCTCATATTCAACCCCAAGGCACGCAGCCAGAAGGGCGGGAAGGTGCTGCGTTTTCTGATGAAACACGCCAACCGCTTCGCGCTCTACGCCACCGACCACGCGGGCGAGGCGCAGGAGCTTGCGGCGCGCTTCGCCGCGCGGGGCGAGCCGGTGGTGATCGCCGCCGGTGGCGACGGCACGCTCAACGAGGTGGTGCGCGGCCTGGCCGGCACCTCCACCATCCTCGGCGTGCTGCCCGCCGGCACGATGAATGTCTTCGCCCGCGAGATGGGCATTCCCTTCGACTCGCTGGAGCGCGCCTTCGCGGTGATCGAGTCCGGCTGCGTGTGCGAGATCGATTTGTTCGAAGCGAACGGCTCGCCCTTCGTGCAGATGGCGGGTGTGGGATTCGACGCGCGGGTGATCGAGGAAACCTCGTGGGAGTCGAAGAAAATGCTCGGCCCGCTGGCCTATCTGGTGGCGGCCGTGAAAGTGCTCGGCGAGAAGCCGCCGCTCATGGAGATCGTCTGCGCCGACGGCCGCCGCGAGCAGGGCGTGGCCGTGCTGGCCGGAAACGGCTCGCTCTACGGCGGGCAGTTCCGGTTTTTCCGCATGGCCGACAACCGCGACTCGAAACTCGACGTGCTCGTTTACAAGGAGGCCGGCTACAAGCTGGTGCTCGATTCGCTGCGCGGCCTCGCGCTCGGCGGCATCGATCTGATGGAATCCACCAGTTCGTTCCAAACCGCTGGTTTCACCGTGCGTGCCGACCGCGAGGTGCCCGTGGAAGTGGATGGCGAGTGGATCGGCCGGTTTTCCGAGGTATGTTTCAAGGAAACCCCCGGCCGCCTGCGCGTGCTCGCGCCGGAACAGGCGCCCGCCGTGACCTTTGCCGAGGCCCTCAAAACCTGGTTCCAATGGCCGCGCCGCCAACCCGAACTCGAAACCGCCCGCCGTCCTTGAAAACCAGCACGAAATCCACCCTCCGGCGCGGGTTGAGGCGGTTGCGCATCGCCTTCATGCTTCTCGCCGTCGCGTTCGTGGCACTCGTCGCCTACGCCAACATCACCGCCGTGTGGGCGTCGCGCGGGCGGATCTTCTCCGATGTCTCACAGATCCCCGCCACCAAGGTCGGCCTGGTTTTCGGCACCACCGACCGCGTCGGCGGCCGCGAAAACCTGTATTTCCGCTACCGCATCGAGGCCGCCGCCGAGGCATTCCACGCCGGCAAGGTGGAAACCCTGATCGTTTCCGGCGACAACCGCTCGTCGCGCTACTACAACGAACCGGAAAAAATGCGCCAGGCGCTCGTCGCGCGCGGCATTCCCGCCGACCGCATCGTGGACGACGACGACGGCATCCGCACCCTCGATTCGGTGATCCGCGCCAAGGAAATCTACGGCGTCGATACCATGCTGCTCATCAGCCAGCGCTTCCAGATCGAGCGCGCCATTTACCTCGCCAAGGCCCACGGCATCAACGCCTACGGCTTCGAAGCCCGCGACGTCGAATCCCAAGCCGGCCTCAAAACCCGCATCCGCGAAATCGGCGCCCGCGTCAAGATGTGGCTCGACGTCAACTTCCTCAACACCCGGCCCCAGCGCCTCGGCGAACGGGAAACCCTGCCCGAATGAGCCGTGGCCGCGGAAGTTATTCACATTGTGGCGATTTTGTTTCTTTTTGTGGTTGGCCCGCAAGCTGCTTTTTGAATGACTGGTCTTGTCCCGAACGCACTTCCCTTATGAAAAAGAAAACGATCTGCCTGTCCTTGGTTTCTTTGTTGGCGCTGACACATTCAAAGGCGGGACAAAGCCTGCTCAACGCCGGAGACATTGTCTTTCTAGCGGCAAATTCCGATGCCCCCGACACCTTCGCCTTTTCGCCTCTGGTGAACATTGAGGCGGGGACAGTGATCCATTTCACCGACAACAGCCGCACCGGCACAGGCACCGGCTTCGCGGACTGGAGACGGACAACCGCAGGGGCTTTTTCGGAGACACCAGTATACACTTGGGTCGCCTCATCTGCCGTAAGTGCCGGATCTAAAATCACGGTCACTGATACAGTCCACGGAGCGATGGGGCTGGCGAATGGAGGTGATCAGCTCTTTGCTTTTCAGGGCGATCTCTACAATCCAAAGTTCATCAGCGCTGTCGGATGGACCAACACCGATCCGTTCATCACTACCGGGACGGCAGATGCAAATAGGTCGTATCTTCCGTCATCGCTGACTCTCGGAAGCAATGCTGTGGAAGTCGCAGTGAATACCGACAACGCCGCGTACAACGGAGTAACTACCGGCACAACCGCCTCTCTCCGCACGGCGGTTAACACTGCTGGCAGCTGGACCACCAATGAAACTGTGGTGCAGGCAGGCCCAGCCAGTCTTACAGTAAGTGACGCCGTTGATGCGGCGGATGCCACGAAACAACTCATGGGTTACGGATTTGGCCTCAACAGCGCAGGTTACAGCGAATCCTCCACGGTGCTTGCCAGCAATACCACTCTCTCGACTTTCGCTTTCAGTGGCACCGGGTCCAAGGCTGCCACCGGTTCCATCGCGCTGACCGGCCAGGCGTTCCAAGTCACGGGCGGCTGGGACACGAACGCCATCGACACTGCGTCCCAGTATTTTGGATTCACTCTCACCGTGAATCCGGGATACGAGTTCCTGCTCCAGGATTTTGGTTTCGCTTATCAATCCGCCGAAAACATCACCATCGGGGCGTTCTACAGCAC
>JALOUA010000253.1 GCA_025457625.1 Akkermansiaceae bacterium | reverse complement strand
CGCGCGCAGGGCGCCTATGTCACCGACGCCGAGATCGAGCGCATCATCGACCACTGCGCCAAGCAGGGAAAACCCAGGTTCGAAACCGACATCCACGCCTCGATCCACGGCGGCGATGACGACGAAGAAGACGAGGTTTCCGAAGCCGACGAGGAACTCATCCTCAAGTGCATCGAGGTCGCCCGCCAGGAACGCAAATGCAGCACCTCGCTGCTCCAGCGCCGCCTGCGCCTCGGCTACACCCGCGCCGCCCGCATGGTCGACATCCTCGAACAACGCGGCATCGTCGGCCCCGGCGACGGCGCCAAACCGCGCGAGGTGTTTCTCAAGTGAGCAACTGTAGCGGCGGTCTGCGACCGTCGCTGGTTGTTGGAGCGCGTCAGGCACGGCAAACCGCGGGACATGGTTTCCGCTTGGTGCTTGTCAGTGGCGGCCGGATTTCGGATAGGACGCGCCCATGAGAGGCCCTTTCCGGCGTCTTTGAACCCACCCACCCATCATGCCCGGCAAACCTGCCACCGCCCCCGTTGTGCCGCGCGCGATGCTCGTGCCCTTCATCCTGGTCACCATCCTTTTCCCTTTGTGGGGTTTCGCCAACGACATCACCAATCCGATGGTCGCGGCGTTCAAGAACATCCTGCTGCTCACCAATTTCGAGAGTTCGCTGGTGCAGGCGGCGTTTTACGGCGGCTACGCGCTGATGGCCATCCCGGCGGCCATCTTCATCAAGAAGTTCTCCTACAAGAGCGGCATCCTCATCGGTCTCGCGCTCTACTCGATCGGCTGCCTGCTGTTCATCCCGTCCGGCTGGTCGCTGACCTTCGCGCCCTTTCTGTTAGCCTATCTCATCATGACCTGCGGGCTGTCGTTTCTGGAAACCACGGCCAATCCCTACGTGCTCTCGATGGGCGACGAATCCACCGCCACGCGCCGCCTCAACCTCGCCCAGGCGTTCAATCCGATGGGTTCCATCCTCGGCATGTTCGTGGCCAGCATGGTCATCCTCGTCAATCTCAACAGCACCAGCGAGAACGCCCGCCGCGCGATGAGGGCGGCCTCGGAGGGCGTGCCGGTTCACACGCAGCTCGTCGTGCGGCAATTGGACGCCGTCAGGAACCTCGAATCCATCGTCGCCGACCGGTCGTTCGAATCAAGTAAACGCCTGCGCAAGAAGGCGATGGAGGAATCCCGCGCCTTGTCGCAGAACCTCGGCCTGCTGGCCGATCCGCAGCCGGAGCTGGCGGCGGATCTTGCCAAACAAATCGCCGCCCAGCCGTCCGAGAACCAATTCGCCGCCGCCGCCAAGGCCGTGGCCATCGTGCTCCAGTTGCGCGACAGGGTCACCCCCACCGAGGCCGAGGCGCAACGCGACGCCGTCTTCCACGGACCCGGCGGACTCGAGCTGGCGCTGATGCTCGGCAAGGAACAGCCGCTGCTGGCGGAGTCGCCGGCATTCGCCAGCGCGCGCGCCGCGCTCGCCACCGCCGCTCCCGCCGCGGCCAACGTCGCCACGATTCTCGAAACCTTCTATCAGGAAAAACCCAACTCCGAATTCATCCCGCTCGTCAGCGCGGGCTTGACCGGCATCCGCGCCTCGCTGGAGAGCGCGCACTCCGGACTCCGCTCGATACCCGCCGAGGCCTTCACCGCGCATGCCGCCGAATCCGGCGCGGCGTTCAAGGAAATCCAGAAATCCGACCTGGGCACCATCGTCGGGCCCTATGCGCTGATGGGCGGCATCCTCATCGTCATTCTCGCGCTCTTCGCATGGAAACTCCCGCATGACATCTCTCATGAAGGCGACAAGCAGCTGCATCTGGCGGCCACGCTCAAGCGGCTCTTCCACAACGGCCACTACCTCTGGGGCGTCGTCGCCCAGACCTTCTACGTCGGCGCGCAGATCATGGTCTGGACCTTCATCATCCAGTATGCCGGGCTCGAACTCGGCATCTCCAAAGCCACCGCCCAGAACCTCAACATCCTGGCGATGGTCATCTTCGTTTCCAGCCGCTTCATCTGCACTTTTGTCCTGCACTACGTCAAACCCGGCGTTCTGTTAGGAATGCTGGCCATCGGCGGCATGCTCCTGACGGCCGGCACCATCCTCATCCACGGCTATGGCGGGCTTTACAGCCTGATCGGCGTGTCCGCCTGCATGTCGCTGATGTTCCCCACGATCTATGGCATCGCGCTCGACGGCCTCGGCGACGACGCCAAGCTGGGTTCCGCCGGCCTCATTCTCGCCATTGGCGGCGGTTGCCTGATGCCGCCGCTGCAAGCCGCCATCATCGACCTGCCGCCGATCAACCTCGGCTTCATGGAACTCGCCAGCGTGCGCGCCTCGTTCGCCCTGCCGCTCGTCTGTTTCGCCGTCATCGCCTTCTACGGCTTCCGGTCGCGGCGGGCGCGCGTGAGGGCATGAGGGATCGGCCGTCAGGACAAGCCCCCACATGCGGAAAGACCCTGCCGGGATCGCACAAACGGTTTGCAATCCGGCGCATCCGGCTTAGAAAAATTCCACCATGAGAACACCCATCGGAATGAACCGCCGCCGTTTTGTCCAACTTGGCGCGATCGCCACCGCGTCCGCCGCGATGATGCCCGGCCGGGCGCGTGCCGCCACGCCGCAGACACTTCCCGCGCTGCCCTACGCTCCCGCCGCGCTGGAGCCGCACATCGACGCCCGGACGATGGAGATCCACCACGGCAAGCACCACGCCGCCTATGTGGCCGGCCTCAATGCCGCGCTCGAAAAAGCCCCGGATCTCGCCATGCTGGAACTCGACGACCTGTTGGCGGATCTTCCCTCGGTGGCGGATGAATCGCTGCGCACGCCCTTGCGCAACCACGGCGGCGGCCACTGGAACCACACGTTTTTCTGGGAAATCATGGCTCCCGCCGTGCAATCCGGCGCGCCTTCGGAAAAACTCGCCGCCGCCATCGCCGCGGACTTCGGCTCGATGGACGATTTCAAGAAAGCCTTCAACGAGGCCGCCGCCAAACGTTTCGGCTCCGGCTGGGCATGGCTCGTTCTCAAGAATGGCAAATTGAAAATCACCAGCACGCCCAACCAGGACAACCCGCTGATGAAGGGCCTGGTGCCCGATGCCGACCTCGGCACTCCGTTGCTCGGTCTCGATGTCTGGGAGCACGCCTACTACCTCCACTATCAGAACCGCCGCCCGGACTACATCACCGCGTGGTGGAACGTGGTGAACTGGCCAGCCGTTTCCAAACGCTTCGAGGAAGCATCCAAGTGATGCCTCAGCCTCGCGGCGGCGGGTGACTTCTTTCCATCGCCCGCCGTTCCATCAGGCATCATCAGGCAGGGACCGACCTCCGGGCGGTCCGGCGCATGGATGGAGAATGACAGTGCAAATGAACGGATCCAAAGCCCGGCATTTTCCTCTCATTCGCTCCACATGCTCGCGGACCGCCCGGAGGTCGGTCCCTGCCCGGTATACGCATCTCATTCACGGCCCAGGGTCGCGGACCGCCCGGAGGTCGGTCCCTGCCCGGTCGTCCGGCATCAACCCAGCGTTTGCGGGCTGGAGACGCGTCCGCCCGGCGCGGGTGTGACGGGCAGCTCGCGGCCGCGGGTTTCCAGCAGGGCGATCTTGCGCCGCGGCAGGAAGGGCCGGATCAACGATTCCTCGAAGTCGAACGCCTCGGAGAAATCCTCGCGGCGGTCCGAGTCCTGCCTGCCGAATACCTGCTCTTCGATGAGGTGGAAGACCATGTCGCCGACGTCGAGGCATTTGCGCACGCCCCATTCGCGCATCAGCGTCGATGCCATCGGGCCGAACTGGTCGAGCGCGAGGTCGCGGAAACCTTCGAGCAACTCGCTGCCGGTGACGTGCCGCGCCTGGCCGTTGTTGCCCTCGGCGACGCGCTTGAGCGTGAAGTCCAGCGCCTCCTTGAGAAACAAATAAGCCTGCGCGTCGAAGCGCTTGTCGCGCTTCAGGATGGTGAGGACCGATTGCTCGAACTGCATTGCCTGCATGCCGGCATCATGCCGCATGCCGCGGCGGCTGTCAAAGCGGTTAGATGACGGGTCAACCCAGCGTGATTTCCACCGGGCAGTGGTCCGAGCCGTGGACATGCGGCAGGATGGCCGCGGTTTTGACGCGCTTGAGAAACGGCGTGGAAACCCCGAAGTAGTCGATGCGCCAGCCGACGTTCTTCTGCCGCGCGCCGGCACGGTAGGACCACCACGAGTAAGCGCCTGTTAGATCGGGGTGGTGATGGCGGAAGGTGTCGGCGAAACCGCTTGCGAGCAGTTGGCCGAAGCTCGCGCGCTCCTCGTCGGAAAAGCCCGGGTTGCGGCGGTTCTCACGCGGCCGGGCGAGGTCGATCTCGAGGTGGGCGACGTTGAGGTCGCCGCAGAAGACCACCGGCTTGCGCTCCGCCTCGCGCGCGACGTGTTGGCGGAAGGCCTCGTCCCATGCCAGGCGGTACGGCAGGCGGCGGAGTTCGTCCTGCGCGTTGGGCGTGTAAACATTGACGAGGATGAAATCCGGATATTCGAGCGTGAGAACGCGGCCCTCGCTGTCGTGTTCGGCGATGCCGAGGCCCTCGCGCACGTCGAGCGGTTTCTCGCGGGTGAACACCGCGACACCCGAGTAGCCGGGTTTTTGCGCGGAGTTCCAGAACGCGTGATAACCGCCGAGTTCCAGCGGCAGTTGCACCTGTTCCGGGCGGGCCTTGGTTTCCTGCAGGCAGAGGATGTCGGGCTTTTCGCCCGCGACGAAATCCCCGAATCCCTTGCCGAGCACCGCGCGGATGCCGTTGACGTTCCATGAGAGCAGTTTCATACAATTGCGGCGCTCAGACGATCAGGTTCACCGGACGGCGGCAAGCTTGCTCAGAGCAGGATATCGGAGCGGCTCCCTCCGGGGAGCCGTATCCCGCACAGGCGGCTTCAAGCCGCCGTTGCGATCCATGGCGCTTTCAAAACGCCACTCCGCGTTCACGCCACCAGCGC
>JALOUA010000030.1 GCA_025457625.1 Akkermansiaceae bacterium | reverse complement strand
CGGAGGCCTCCACGCCCGACACACCCGACGACGGCATTCGCCTGCCCGACATGCTGGGCATGCCGGGTGAGGGCGAGTTTCGCTCGAACCGCCCTGCAACGGGCGGCGCATCCGGGTCCGGTGCGGTGATCGCAAGGCCGCCGGCGAAATCGGAGCGGTGATAGACCTGCCGCAACACTCTTGGGTGCGGAGACCAGGCATCACGCCGATTTTCCGTTTTCCCCTCAGACCTCGGGCCGCGCCTCGACGAGTCCCTCGGCGATGGCCTTGATCACCTCGCCGGATTCGGTTTCCACCAGCGGCCGCTCGAGCATCTGTTCGTAGATTTCGATGTATCGCCGCGCCACTTCGTGGTGGCTGAATTCACGCGCGCTCTCGGTCATCACACGGCGGATTTCCCGCTCACGGATGTCGGCGGGCAGCGCGTGGAAATCCATCGCACGGTCGATCGCCCAACGCAGGCCGTCCGGGCTGTAATGATCGAAGCGGAAACCATTGCCCTGCGAGTGATCCACATCGAGCTGGCGGATGGTGTCGTAAAGACCGCCGGTGGCGTGGACCACGGGCAGCGAGCCATAGAGCGGCGAAGTCATTTGAGGCAGCCCGCAAGGTTCGAACAACGAGGGCATGAGCATGAAGTCCGAGCCCGCATAGGCGAGACGTGAGAGGCGCTCGTCGAAATCCACCACCGAAACCCGATCGCTCAGGTCGAATGTGGAGACGATGCTGTCGAACCACTGCTGGTGCGGGCCGTTGGCCACCACCACGATCTGCAGGTCCCTTTTCCAGTAATCGGTCACGACCTCGTGGAGGATGTCGGTGAGCAGTTGCGGTCCCTTCTGGACGGGGTCGAGACGTGATGGCCAGAAGAAAACCGGTGCGTTGACATCCTGCTTGAGCTGGAGTTCCCGCTGCAGGGCGAGCTTGTTGGCCGCCTTGCCTTCCATCACATCCCTGACGGTGAAATTACGCGCGAGCGAATCATCGGTTGCCGGATCGTAGGAGACATCGGGCGCGTTGAGAATGCCCGCCGAGCAGCCGGCGAAATACTTGTTGCGCAGCTCGTTGCGCACCGAATCCGGCACCACCGAGTGCCATCCCTCGACAATTTCCCAGAGGAACCGCGGACTCACGGTATTGATGTAGTGGGCCGCAAAGATGCCGGATGTCAAAAGGTCCACCGGCACGTGCGAGCGGGCGTGATAATAATTCACCGGATGACCGCAGAAGAACAGGTTCATCCAGAATTCCGCGGCATCGATGCCGGCCTCCTCGATCTGGGCCAGCGAGACCTGGCGGGTGTGGATGTTGTGCACGGTGAACAGGCTCTTGATGCCACGCCGCCGCGCCATGCCGGGGATCAGCGCCGTCATCCAGTCGTTGCAGTGGATCAGGTCCGGCCGCACGCGCGGAATGATGTGGTTGATCACCTCGCGCTGGAACACCAGCGCGATGCGCATCGACTCCTCGTTGTGGTTGCTGTAAACTTGGTCCCGGTAATAGAAGATGCGGTCCTCGGCGAGATGAATGTGGGTGTCGGGCAGCACCTCGTGGTACTTGCGCAGCTCCTTGTCATGAAGGTCGAAGATGTCACCCTGGAACATCCGCCGGTAGTTGGGCAGGGCCACGTGCACGTCCGCGCCCAGCTCGAACAGCGCGGATACCAGCGACGCGGAGACATCCGCCATGCCACCCGCCTTGGCGGACATGCGCTGGGTCATGTTGCCCATGCCCACCGGCAGATAGGTGATTTCCGGCGTGACGATCAGGATCCGGGGCTTGGCGGGTTTGGCTTTCGCTGGCATGATGTGGGAGGAAAAAACGGGTTGATGAAACCACCCGAACCCTTATGAGCAAAACCCGCGCCACGCGCCAACCGAATCTTGCCGATGGTGGAAATATTTCATCAGGCGGAGGGATCAGAGGTGATTTCCGGCGAGGTGGCGGACGCAGAACGCCGACCAGGTTTCCAAGTCGCCGAAGCGCGTGCCATCGAGCTCCGCCAGCGGACTGAATCCGAGGTCCGCCAGCGCATCCTCGCGGGATGTGACCACATCGGATTTCAAATCCACGAGATGCACGATGCCGAGATGCACCTGGCCGACCGGATTCGAGTCGTCATTGAGCAGGGCGATGATCCGGTGCGAGTGTTCCTCGGGCAGTTCGAGTTCCTCCTCGATTTCGCGGGTCACCGCGGCGTGATAGGCGTCCGGGCCGGTTTTTCCGCCGCCGGTGTCCACCGGGTTGACGTGGCCGCCGACACCCACCGAGATTTTCGCGTGCAGGCGGCTTTCCCCGCCGGATTTCCCGCGGGTGTAATGGAGAATCCGGTCGCCGCAGCGGAAAACGCAATACGGAATCAATTGCTTGTGCGAGGGATCCTCCTCGGCCGCGGCACGATCCATGAAAAAATGGTTCGCAGGGTCCAGCAAGCACGCCACCGCCTGATCCAATCCCTGCGTGCGGATGCCTTCGAAATGGCCGATTTCCTCCAACAGCGCACGCCGCACCACCAATACCTGTTCTCCCGCATATTTCGACATGCGGCGGAGCATAATGAGCCGACAGGCAGCGCAAAGTGAATTCTGGCGATCCAATCCACATCGCGCGCCATCATTAAATTTACCGAAAAATCGTCTTGCCCGTTCAGAACTCCGCACCTAAACCTCCGCCTACCCGTGAGGGGCGTTAGCTCAGTTGGTAGAGCACTTGCATGGCATGCAAGGGGTCAGCGGTTCGAATCCGCTACGCTCCACCACTCATGCGGCATCCAACCGGGAGCCGTCAGCTCTCGTAACCCTGCTCGCCGTGTTCCGCGAGATCGAGGCCGAGTTCCTCCTGTTCCGGTGTGGCACGCAGCCCGATGACTGCCTTGACCACCAGCGTGATGACAAAGGTGGCGGCGAGGCTCCATGCGATCGTCAGCGCGCAGGCCTTGAGTTGTTCGCCCACCAGGCCGGGCAGCAGGTCCATGCCGTCCTTGCCGAGCACGCCGTTGATTTTTTCATTGGCGAACACGCCGGTGAGGATCGCGCCCAGAGTTCCGCCCACGCCGTGGATGCCGAAGGTGTCCAACGCGTCGTCATAGCCGAGTTTGCGCTTGAGGAATTCCACCGCGAGGAAGGGAATGATGCCGGCCAGCGCACCCATGATCACCGCCGAGGTGGCGGTCACAAACCCGCAGCCCGGAGTGATCACCACCAAACCCGCCACAATGCCGGAGCAAAGACCGAGCACGCTGGGCTTGCCCTTGAACAACCACTCGATCGCCGCCCAGCACAGACCGGCAGTGGCCGCGGCGAGGGTGGTCGTGACGAAGGCGTTGGAGGCGATGCCGTCGGCACCCAGCGCCGAGCCGGCGTTGAATCCATACCAGCCGACCCACAGCATGCCGGTGCCCACCATGCACAGCACCATGCTGTGCGGAGCCATCAGGACATTGCCGTGGCCGCGACGCTTGCCCAGCATGATGCAGAGCAACAGCGCGGACCAACCCGACGTCATGTGCACCACGGTGCCGCCCGCGAAATCGATCGCCTTGATGCCGGCGTCCGCATTGAGCGGGCCGCACATGAAACCCGTGCCGGCCCACACCATGTGCGCGAAGGGAAAGTAAACCGCAAACATCCACAACGCGACAAAGGCCATGACGGCCGCGAATTTCATCCGCTCCGCAATCGCACCGAGGATCAGCGCGGGCGTGATGATTGCGAAGGTGAGTTGGAACATCGCCCACATGCCATCCGAAATCCACGCAAAGCCCGCACCCACATTGCCGGGTTCCACGCCCTTGAACATCATCATGCTGAGATCCCCGTAGAACGCGTTGCCCGCGCCGAAGGTCAGGCTGTATCCGCACAACCACCACAGCGGCGTGACGAAGCAGGCGATCCCGAGGCACTGGGCGAGCACGGAGAGCACGTTCTTGCGACGCACCAAACCGCCATAAAACAAGGCCAGGCCCGGCAGCGTCATGAACAATACCAGCGCGGTGCTGACCATTTGCCAGGCGTTGGCCCCCGGTCCGGGACCCGCCACCAGCGATTCCGCGCCACCGGCCTTTTCCGGCCGCGCGACATTGTTCATGTAGGCCTCGATGTCGGCAACCCGCTCCTCCAGGGATGGCATGGCGGCGGCGGCTTCCTCCGCCGGGGCAATCTGACAGAGGGAAAAATTCAGGGCGACAAAAGCAATCGCGACGACGAATCCGCGCAGGCTGCAGGCATTCATGTTCTTGGATGGATGGGTTGATTGGGCAATGAAACCGGTGCCTGCACGGGGGCGGAGCGGGCAGCGGTGACACGTCGCAGCAGATGGCGGGCCAGATCTCCGGGGAAATCATTCCGGGCGGATCATGTTTTTTGGGGATTTTCAAAATCAGGGCGTGAAATCACCCGATTTTGGATTAATCAATCCGGCAGCCGGTATCCACGGCTGCCTTGCACATCCGCAAAAAGCCACCGCCAATGAAAACGACCATGAACTCCCGCCGCCATTTCCTGCTCAAGCTCGCCGTCACCGCACCCGCCGCCTTGGGCGTGGGACTTCTCGCACAAGACACTCCGCCTCCGGCCGTGAAACTGGAGGAAACCGACCCCGTGGCCATTGCGCTCGGCTACAAGATGGACACCACCAAGGTGGACCAAACCAAATACCCCCAGCACAAACCGGAACAGATGTGCTCCAACTGCGCGCTGGTGACTCCGGGTTCCGCGGCGGGCGAATTCATCCCCTGCAGCGCTTTCCAGAACAAGCTCGTCTCCTCCAATGGCTGGTGCATGGCATGGGTCAAGAAACCCGACGCGCCACCGGCACCGGCACCGGCACCGGCTCCGAAACCGTGAACCACTGAAGCGCGGGCTGCAGAAGCCTGCCACGCGGATCCGGCCTGGAGTCATGACGTTGTTTCGAATCCGTCATGATATCTTTTTTGCATTCACTTTCCGCTTCCCCACGATGAGCCCGGAATCTAGCCTGCCGCCGCCATGAGCAGTTGCGGACCGAAAGTGAAAATGGATCCCGGCCTCCATCGCGGGCAGAAGCCGCCATGGATCAAGGTGCGCCTTCCCAACAATCCGGAGTTCTGGTCCACCAAGTCGCTCATCACGGATCTCAAACTCGTCACCGTCTGCGAGGAGGCGCAGTGCCCGAACCGCTGGGAATGCTGGAGCCAGAAAACGGCCACCTTCATGATCGCCGGTGAGAAGTGCACCCGCGCCTGCGGTTTCTGCGCGGTCAAAACCGCCAAACCCGACGCGCTGGAAGCCGACGAGCCGCAACGCGTCGCCGAGGCCACCCGCCGGATGGGGCTGCGCCACGTGGTCGTCACCGCCGTCGCCCGCGACGACCTGCGCGACGGCGGAGCGGAGCATTTCAAGCGAACCATCGAGGCCGTCCGCGAAACGAATCCCGGCATCATCATCGAAGTGCTGGTGCCCGATTTCAACGACCGCGACTGGGCCCTGCAAAGGGTGATGGACGCCCGCCCGCACATCTTCAACCACAACATCGAAACCGTGGAGCGCTTGACGCCGCTTGTTAGATCACGCGCCCAATATCAGCGCAGTCTCACTGTGCTGAAAAAAGCCAAGGCGATGGTCAACGGCAAGGTCGCCACCAAGAGCGGCATCATGCTCGGCCTCGGCGAGCGCAAGGACGAAGTCCTGCAAGCCATGGATGACCTGCGCGCCCACGATGTCACGGTTCTAACGCTCGGCCAGTATCTGCGGCCGACGCCAAAGCACCTGCCGGTCGTCGAGTTCATCCATCCGGACGCCTTCGCCGAATACAAGGGAATCGCCCTGGAAAAAGGCTTCCGCCACGTGGCGAGCGGCCCGCTGGTGAGAAGCTCGTATCATGCCGCGGAGTTCCGACCCGAGCTCGACGTGCTCGAAGCCATCGAGGCCGACCTGCGCGCCATGAAAGGCATCGAACTCGGGCCCGAGCACCTGCCGCTGCCGGCCATCAAGCCGCAGCTCGAAAAAGCCATCGCCTGATGCAGCACTGGTTGATCAAGTCGGAACCCGACGTCTTCTCCATCGACGACCTCGCCCGCGTGAAGCGCGAGCCGTGGACGGGTGTGAGAAACTATCAGGCCCGCAACTTCATGTGGCGGGACATGAAACCCGGTGACCTTGCGTTGTTCTATCATTCCAACGCCAAGCCGCCCGGCATCGCGGGTGTGGCAAAGGTCGCAGGAGTCCCCTACCCCGACGCCACGCAGTTCGATCCCAAGAGCGAATACTTCGATGCGAAGGCTACGAAAGGAAATCCCCGCTGGTGGCTCGTGGATTTCGAATTCGCAGGAAAATTCTCCGAACTGCTGCCGCTCGACATCCTCAAGGCCGATCCGGTTCTGTCAGAAATGACCGTGTGCCAGCGTGGCACCCGGCTTTCGATTACGCCAGTGGAAGCCGTCCACTTCAAACGGGCCTGCAAGCTGGCGGGCTTCAAGTGACGCGAGGCAATGGATATCCACGCCTGCGATGACCGGAGACGGCCTTCTCCCGCATTCGCAGGCTACCAGCCGCCTCCGGCGCGTTTCCTATTCGACCAGCGCGTGGTGCACCACGCGGTCGCGGAAGGGTGCGGCGGCCACGCGGCGGAGCTTCGGCTCGTGGATGTCGAAGTAGGTGTAGCGGCCCGGCAGCCAGGTTCCGGCGGCGAGTTCTTCCGCCAGTTGCACCGCGTGGGTTTCCCAGCGGGCGTGGAAACGCGCGGCGCTGGAGCCGGAGAGCTTGCCTTGCATCGCACTGCGCGCGGCTGCCAGCAGGTTGTCCACGGCACAGACTTGGGGGAAGAGGTGTTTGTGACTGCGGGCCATTCTGCCCGGCCAGAATGCATGAAAGCGGCTTGCTTTCCATGCCGTTTTGCGGCTGATTCCACCCATGGCTTCCACTGCGAAAAATCTCTCGGTAAAGAAGGCGGCGGCACGGCTGGTCCGGGAACTGCCCGAATCCGCCAGTTGGGATGATCTGATGTATCAAATACTTGTCCGCCAGAAGATCGAGGCCGGTTTGGAGGATCTGCGTCAAGGTCGCTGCCATGACCATCAGGACATCCGCCGTGAATTCGGCCTGTCATGAACATCACTTGGTCGGATCAGGCGCGGCGGGATCTTTGCGCCATACGCGATTTCATCGCCCGTGACTCGGAGCACTATGCGCGCTTGCAGATGGAGCGCCTGATCTCACGTGTCGAACGAGCGGCTTCCATGCCTTCCAGAGGACATCCGGTGCATGAAGCCATCGAATCCGGTTTGCGTGAAGTTCACGAAGGTTCTTATCGGATCATTTACCGCATGCAGGATCAGGATCTACAGGTCGTGACCATCGTTCACATGAAGCAACGCATCTCGCGCAAGCAGCTGCGCTGATGACATCATGGTCCGTCGTTTGTCGAGGATGGGCTTGGCGCTTGCAAAGCGCCGCCACGTTGCCGCAGCCAGCCGCCGACCATCCGGCCGCATTCGTTGAGCGCCACTGCGCTGAACTCGAATTGCTTCGGCGCGAGCAGCTTGCGGTCGTGGGCCATGCGGACGATAGGTAGGGCGGTTCCGGCCCGGTCCGCCCATTTTTCCGCCGAATGGCGCTGCCCCCGTATCGTGGGCGGAAAGCGAAAGGATTACGCAAATCCATAGCCTTTGCACCGGCATTTCACCCTCGGGGGCAGTCAGGGCAGGGCGAGGCCGCCCAGCCCTACCACGCGCTCCAAGACCCATTTGGCATAAGCATACCATTTGGTGACGACGAGGGCCAGATCCGTTCCGGGTGGTTTCATGATTTGAGAAAAAATTTCGACCGCCTGCGGCGGCGGGGAGGGATTTGTAGCGGCGCTCTATGAGCGTCGCAAGCCTCCCGGGAAACAGCGCTTTATCCCGATAAATCCAGCGACGCTCATAGAGCGCCGCTACATTTCAAAAGGACAAAGGAATAAAGGATCAAAGGGAAGACTCACCTCTTCCGGCGGGTGACGAGTGCCGCGCTGAAGAGCATCGTCAGGACCCATGCGCTCGGTTCAGGGACACTGGCGACGCGGAACCCGACGCCGCTGTACTCGCCCGACGGGACGAGGTCGAGGCGGGACGAGGAGCGCAGGTTGCCCTCGTCGACGTCCCAGGCGCCCCCGCGCAGCCCGCGCGAAGAGCCGGAGATCACGGCGTCGTTCCATTCCCACACGTTGCCGCCCTGATCGGCCGTGCCGAAGTAATTCGCCGCCGCCGCGCTGCCCACCGTCGTCACGTTGCCGTTCTGAGCGTTCCAGTCCGCACCTGAAAGATAGTTCGCCACGTTTGCGCCCGGATTGGAAACATCGCCGGTGGCGTTGGCCGTGGCCACGGTCGGCACCGTGTTGCTCTGGGTGGGATAGAGCCAATAATTGTCCGTGTCTCCACCCGCGCCGGATGGCTGGTAGTAAGCCGCCTTGTACCACTCGTCCTCGCTTGGCAGCCAGACGGTGGCCCCCACGTTCTTGGTAATGATGCCGGTATTTCCCGTGAGAGTGTAGGCTCCGGTCTCGGTGCTGCCCGCGCCCTGGCCGTTGTGCAGCCAGTTCGTGAAGCGCGCGGCGTCATACCAGCTCACGTAGTTCACCGGTTTGTCGCCCATGTTGCTTTTGATCGTGTATTTCGAGCCGTTGGCGGCCGCGACATTGAACGAAATCCCGCCGCGTGCATCGCTGCCCATGTTGCTGTTGTAGATACCGTTGGCGTTCGCGCCGCTGGGGTCCACGGCATTGAGGAACGCGGTGTATTGGGCGTTGGTGACCTCGTATTTGCCGATTTTGTAGGCGTAGGCAACCGCGCCGTAGAGCGAGCCGGTGGACGGGTCCGCGGCGTTGCCGGCATGGCCGACATCGACCCAGTCGATATTGACGACCGCAAAAGCCGGAGTGGCGAGAAGACTCAAAGTGAGTGAAACGAGGGGAAGTTTCATGGGGAGGTGGAAAAGACGCCTGATGAAAAGGCAGAAGCCATGCCGGGTGGCAAGAGTAATTCTATCGATTGGGAGCACCTGCCCGCACACACCCTCTGAGGCTTCAGACGCGCGGGTCAAAGCGGAACACTTTAGGGTCTGAGACGCCCAGATTTCCGAAATCCGGATGCAGCGGATTGAGCAATAGTGTGAACTCCTCGGGTATCACCGCGCTTGGCAGTTTGAAACCGAGTGCCCCGCCTTGCAAACAACGCAAGCCATGAAGCCGGGCGCCGGGAGAGGATGGCAGAGCCTGCCAATCGCCCGGTAGCGCATCGTGGGGCACGGCTTCAATCGCATCGTCCGGCACTTCGACTTCGAAAATCCGCCAGGGCAATGCCATCACTTCACGCGGTGCATGGACGATGATTTCCAAGGCCGCCAAGGCCCGTGAATCCGCCAGATAGACCGCGGGGACACCCGGCGGATTCCAGCGGCCACCGAACAGACGCGCTCCCTCCCCCGTCATGGCGGACGCGGCCCACTGCGCCTGCACGATGCGATAAAATTCCGCCATGATCAGGAAAACACGCCGTGTTCCAATCGCCCTAACAGAGCCTCCACCTCACGCGCACCGATTTCCGTATCCGCGAAATCCAGCGGACACTCGCCCTGAAATGCCCGCGCAGGAGCCGACAGCCACGAGCGGGCACCGGCAATACCGCCGAGCGCCTCGCTGGCCCGGTAAAACAGACGCGCATAGCGCACCAGGCGATCCGATTCCGTACGATCCAAATGCCCGGATTTCTTGCGGCGATGCAAGGTGGCGCGCGACATCCCAAGCAGTGCCCCCAGACGTTCCTCGCTGAGGCCCAGCATTTCACGAAGGGATTGGAACTCCGCCATCGGCAGGCCGTCGCGCACGCGATTGATGATGTAGGCAGCCTCAGGTTCCCTCAAAACCGACTCCCCGCCGGTTCCAAATCCTTCTTCAGGCATCGGATACTTGATGGACTTCTTTTTCACAAGAGACAATTAATCCCTTCATTTGAATCCAACAAGCATTTTTCCCGAAAAAAAACGCCCGAGTCCGAAAACCCGGGCGTCTGGGGAAAATGAACGGCGACCAGTGATCGCCGCCACGGTCATCAATAGCGGTAATGGTCCGCCTTGTAAGGGCCGTCGACCGGCACGCTGATGTAGTCCGCCTGCTCCTGGGTGAGCTTGGTGAGCTTGGCGCCGATCTTGGCGAGGTGGAGTCGGGCGACTTCCTCGTCGAGGTGTTTCGGCAACACCGTCACCTGGCCGGCCTTGTAGGTGTCCTTGTTCTTCCAGAGGTCGATTTGTGCGAGCGTCTGGTTGGTGAAGCTGTTGGACATCACGAAACTCGGGTGGCCGGTGGCGCAGCCGAGGTTCACAAGGCGGCCCTCGGCGAGCATGTAGATGCTGTTGCCGCCGGCGAAGGTGTATTTGTCCACCTGCGGCTTGATGTTGGTTCTCACCACGTCCTTGGCCTCGTTGAGCTTGTCGATCTCGATCTCGTTGTCGAAGTGGCCGATGTTGCAGACGATCGCCTGGTCCTTCATCTTCTCCATGTGTTCGAGGCGGATGATGGCGAAGTTGCCGGTGGTGGTGACGTAAATGTCGCCCCAGCCGAGAGTGTCTTCCAGCGTCAGCACGCGGAAACCCTCCATCGCGGCCTGCAGCGCGCAGATCGGATCGACTTCGGTGACGACCACCTGCGCGCCTTGTCCGCGCAGCGCCTGGGCGCAGCCCTTGCCGACATCGCCGTAGCCGCAGACCACGCCGACCTTGCCGGAAATCATCACGTCGGTGGCGCGCTTGATGCCGTCCACCAATGACTCGCGGCAGCCGTAGAGGTTGTCGAACTTCGACTTGGTGACCGAGTCGTTCACGTTGATGGCGGGAACCAGCAGCGTGCCGGCCTTGGCCATCTGATAGAGACGGTGGACACCGGTGGTGGTTTCCTCGGAAACCCCCTTCCATTCCTTGACGATCTCATGGAACACGCCGGGCTGCTTGACCTTGATGTCCTTGAGCAGGTCCTTGATGACCTGCTCCTCATGACTGCCGGAGGGAGTGTTGATCCAGTCGGACCCGTTCTCCATCTCAAAGCCCTTGTGAATGAGCAGGGTGGCGTCGCCGCCGTCATCGACGATGAGTTGCGGGCCGAGGCCGCCGGGGAATTGCAGCGCCTGCCAGGTGCACCACCAATATTCCTCCAGTGTCTCGCCCTTCCAGGCGAAGACCGGAATGCCGGCGGCGGCGATGGCCGCGGCGGCGTGGTCCTGGGTGGAGAAGATGTTGCAGGAAACCCAGCGCACGTCGGCACCGAGATCGCGCAGCGTCTCGATGAGCACCGCGGTCTGGATCGTCATGTGCAGAGAGCCCATGACGCGGACACCGGCCAGCGGCTTCTCCTTGCCATACTTCTCACGGGTGGCCATCAGGCCGGGCATCTCATGCTCGGCGATTTCAATTTCCTTGCGGCCGAATTCGGCGAGGCCGATGTCTCTTACTTTGTAGTCTGTCATGTTGTTAGTTGAAAGATGCTTGTCTGACGGGTCAGAATGGTCGGACCAGTCTGACAGATTGATTCAGCCGACCGCCTTCTTGAGCGCGGCCACCTTGTCCGTGGCCTCCCAAGTGAGTTCCTTGTCGTCTTTTCCGAAGTGGCCGTAGTTGGTGGACTTCGAATAGATCGGGCGGAGCAGCTTGAGTTGCTTGACGATGTCGGCGGGTTTGAACGAGAAGACCTTGAGGATGGCGGCGAGGATTTTCCCGTCGCTTGTGATGCCGGTGCCGAAGGTGTCCACGTGCACGGAGAGCGGCTCGGGATGGCCGATGGCGTAGGCGAACTGGATCTCGCAGCGTTTGGCGAGGCCGGCGGCCACCACGTTTTTGGCAACCCAGCGGCCCATGTAGGCGGCGGAGCGGTCGACCTTGGACGGGTCCTTGCCGGAAAACGCGCCACCGCCGTGGCGGCCCATGCCGCCGTAGGTATCGACGATGATCTTGCGGCCTGTCAGGCCGGAGTCACCCTGCGGCCCGCCGACGACGAACTTGCCGGTCGGGTTGATCAGATACTCGGTGTCCCTGGTGAGCATGTTTTTGGGCAACACCTTCTTGATCACCTGCTCGATGCAGAATTTCTCGATGGTGGCGTGGCTCACATCGGCGGCGTGCTGGGTGGAGATCACCACGTTGACGATGCGGGTCGGGCGGCCATCGACGTATTCCACGGCGACCTGGGACTTGGCGTCCGGGCGCAGCCACTTGGCCAGCTTGCCGGCTTTGCGGATGCGGGTGAGTTCGCGGCCGAGGCGGTGCGCATACATGATCGGCGCGGGCATCAGCTCCGGAGTTTCATCGCAGGCGTAGCCGAACATGATCCCCTGGTCGCCGGCTCCCTGCTCCTTGTGCTTCTTGCCTTCGGCACCCTTGGCATCCACACCCTGCGCGATGTCCGGCGATTGGGTGGTGAGGTAGTTGTTGATGAAAATCTGATCGGCGTGGAACACGTCGTCGTTGTTGACATAGCCGATGCCGCGCACCGCGTCGCGGATGACTTTTTCGATGTTGATCACCGAACCGATGGGCTTCTGGCCGATCTTGGGGATGGTGATTTCACCACCCACGACCACCACGTTGCTCTTCACGAAGGTTTCGCAGGCCACGCGGCTCTTGGGATCGACCGCGAGGCAGGCGTCGAGGATGGCGTCGGATATGGTGTCGGCCACTTTGTCTGGGTGACCTTCGCCAACGGACTCGGATGAAAAAATGTAGGTGCTCATGTGTTTTTTGATTTTCGTATCGTCAAATCGTGATGCGTTGATACAACCGGACCGCGATGTCGTCAATTCTCAAATCACTAAAAATGTTTTCGGACCCCACGCGGCTGCGGATTTTGATGCTGGTGGCGGAAGAATCGCTGTCGGTGGCGGAACTCCAAGAGATCCTCGGCATGGGCCAGAGCCGGATTTCCACCCAGCTATCGCAGCTGAAGACCGAGGGTTTGGTGAGTGACGAGCGCAGCGGGAAAAACAACATGTATTCCAGCACGGTGGACGAGGAATTGATGGTGGTGGCCCGTTCCGCAGCGCGCGAAGTGCCCGAAATCCAGAATGATCTCGCCTCGCTGAGGCATTTGCTGCGCAAGCGCCGCGACAGCGCGCGCGCGTATTTCGACGAACTGGCCGGTCGTTTTGGCAAGGATTACGTGCCCGGCCGTTCCTGGAAGGCGCTGGCGGAGGCGCTCATCAAAGTGCTCAATTACCGGGTCGTCGCCGATCTCGGAGCCGGCGAGGGCACGCTCGCCCAACTCCTCGCCCAGCGCGCGGAAAAAGTCATCGCTGTCGATCTTTCGCCCAAAATGGTCGAGTTCGGCCAGTCGCTTGCCCGCAAAAACGGCCTCGCCAATCTCGAATACCGCCTTGGCGACATCGAGGACCCGCCAATCGCCGACAAGTCGCTCGATCTCGCCGTGCTGAGCCAGGCGCTGCACCATGCCGAGCATCCGCAGCGCGCCATCGATGCCGCCTTCCGCATCCTCAAACCCGGCGGCCGGCTGATCGTGCTCGACCTGATCGCCCACCACTTCGAGGAAGCCCGCGAACTTTACGCCGACCGTTGGCTGGGGTTTTCCGAGAGCGCGCTGGCCGCCATGCTGGAGAAATCCGGATTTTCGCAAGTCGAGACCATCGTCGCCGACCGGGAACCGGCCCCGCCGCATTTCCAGACGCTGCTTGGCATCGGCGAGCGGCCGTGAACCGGCCACGCGTCAGAACTTCAACTTGGCGGGGCGCGCGGCGTCGCGGTTGATCTTGTCGCACACCAGGCGGCACAGGTCGAAGACCATCGGATCGGCGATGCGGTAAAGCACCTGCGCGCCCTGCTTGCGGCGCGCCACCAGTCCGGCGGCGTGCAGGATCTGCAACTGCTTGGAAATGTTGGCCTGGCTGGTGGTCAGGCGGTCCACAATCTCCGAGACGGCCAGTTCGTCGCTTTTCAGCTCCTGGACGATCGCCAGCCGGGTGGGCTCGGAGAAGGCGCGGAACAAGGCGGCCACCCGCTCGAGTTGTTGGGCATCAAGTTTCATCGGCGGGGAAAATATCCCGGAAAAAAACCTTTGCAAGTATAATTATGTGGCTATATGCTCATTCCGCAAACCAAAACCAGCCAAGAGACCCCATGAAAATCCAAGCCAGACAAGTTCGACAAGACCTGCAAAGCGGCAAGCGCGTGGCGCTCATCGACGTGCGCACGCCCGTCGAGCACGAGGAGATGCACATCGCCGGCTCGCGGCTGATGCCGCTCGACAAGCTCGATGCCGCGGCGGTGAAGGCGGCCGCCGCGGGCAATGAAAGTTGCGTGCTGATCTGCCGCAGCGGCAGGCGCGCGGAGCAGGCGTATGAAAAACTGCGCGCCGCCGGCTGCGGGAACCTCGCCATCCTCGAAGGTGGAGTGACCGACTGGGAATCCGCCGGGCTGCCGCTGGAGCGCGGCACCCGCAGGAACCTGCCGCTGATGCGCCAGGTCCAGCTGGTCATCGGCGTGCTCGCCCTCACCGGGTCGATCCTCGCGCTGACGGTGCACAAGAATTTCGCCCTGATCCCCGCCTTTCTCGGTGCGGGACTGACCATGGCCGGGTCCACCGGCTGGTGCGGGCTGGCCATCCTGCTTTCCAAGATGCCTTGGAACAAGGTGCAGTGCGCCGGCGGCAATGTGAAATCCTGTTCGATCTAACAAAAAACCAGCCGCCGCCATGTTCCTGCGCCAAATCACCGATTCCTCGCTTGCGCAAAACGCCTATCTCATCGGCTGCCAGCGCACCGGCGAGGCCATGATTGTCGATCCCGAGCGCGACCTCGACCGCTATTTCCAAGTGGCCGCGGAAAACGACCTGCGCATCACCGCGGTCGCCGAGACCCACATCCATGCCGATTACCTCAGCGGCGCGCGCGAACTCGTCGAGCGCCACGGGGTGACCGCCTATCTCTCCGGAGAGGGCGGGCCGGACTGGCAGTTCGAATGGGCGAAGGGGAATCCGCACGCCCGTTTCCTCAAACACGGCGATGTGTTCCGCGTCGGCAACATCGAATTGAAAGCCCTGCTCACGCCCGGCCACACGCCGGAGCACCTGAGTTTCCTGGTCACCGACATCGGCGGCGGCGCGGACGAGCCGGTCGCTTTTCTGACAGGCGACTTCATCTTTGTCGGCGATGTCGGCCGGCCGGACCTGCTGGAAAGCGCCGCCGGCCAGGCCGGTGTGATGGAACCCAGCGCCCGCACCCTGTATGCCAGCCTGCGCGCCACCGCGGATCTGCCGGAACACTTGCAAATCCTCCCCGCCCACGGCGCGGGCAGCGCCTGTGGCAAGGCGCTCGGCGCGGTGCCAAGCAGCGTGTTGGGCTACGAACGGAAATTCAACGCCGCCTTCCGCGAGGCGCTCACCGCGCCGGAAGACCGGTTTGTTCGACACATTCTCGCCGGCCAGCCCGAGCCGCCGCTCTACTTCGCGCGGATGAAGCGCGACAACAAACTCGGCCCGGCGCTGTTGCCGGATGGCAAGCTGCCCGCGCCAAAACGCGTCAGCGCCGCCCAGCTCGGCGACTGGATCGGCAAGGCCGCCATCCTCGACCTGCGGGCCGACCGCGCCGCCTTCGCCGCCGCGCATTTGCAGGGCGCGCTCTTCGCCCCCCTGCCCGGCGGCAGGCTGCCGATCGCCGCCGGTTCCTATGTCGCGGAGGACGCGCGCATTCTGTTAGTCGTGGAAAACGAGGCGCAGTCGGACGAAGCCGTGCGCCAGTTGATCCGCATCGGGCTCGACAGGATCGAGGGCTGGATCACTTCGGCGGAAGCTCTGACAGCATCCGGTTTCATCACCTCCTATCCGCGCATCACTCCGTCGGATCTACCGGCGGATGCGACCGTGCTCGACGTCCGGGGCGCGGAGGAGTTCGCCTCAAGGCATGTGAAGGGCGCGAAAAACATCGCCTACACCCGGCTTGCCGCGCGCTTCGATGAAGTGCCCGTTGCAGGCCCGCTGCACGTCCATTGCGCGGGAGGCATGCGCGCGGCCATTGCCGCCGCCTACCTCGCCAGCCGCGGCCGCGAGGTCGTTCATGTCGACGGCCCGTTCGCGGAAATTCCCGGAGGGATGATCTCATGAAAGCCGCTCCCGTTCTGTTAGTCCTCGCGCTGGCCGCCTGCGAAAAGCGGCAACCGGTGAGCCACATCCCCCGCGGGGAGGCGGTGAGGCTTGCGCGCGAATCGGCGCAGGATGCCTTCGCCCGGCTTTCGGGAGAGCTTGCCAAGGCCATCGAAAACGGCGGCCCCGTCGCCGCCATTCCCATCTGTTCGGCAAAGGCGCGGCCGCTGGTGGCGGAAGTGGCATCCCGGCGGCAGCTCGGGCTGCGGCGTCTCAGCGACCGCCCGCGCAACCCGCAACAACAGGCCGGCGGCAAGGATCTCGCCACCATCGAATCGTTTCGTGCCGCCATCCGGAACGGAAGCGCGCCCGAACCGACCGTGGAGGAAATGCCGGATGGCACCACCCTCGTGCGCCTTCCCATCACCGTGAGCCAGCCGCTGTGCCTGCAATGCCATGGCACGGACGCCGATATCTCAGAAGAAACCCGCGCGGCGATCCGTAAACTCTATCCCGACGATCAAGCCACCGGCTACCGGCTCAACGACCTTCGCGGCATCTGGCAGGTGACGCTCAGCCCGGACGACGCGCCATGAACGCGCTTGCCCTGTTAGGTGCCATCGGCATCGGACTTGCGCTGGGCCTGACGGGCGCGGGCGGCAGCAT
>JALOUA010000029.1 GCA_025457625.1 Akkermansiaceae bacterium | reverse complement strand
AAATCCGGATCAAATCCCGCGAAGCGGCGGCCGGGATCGAGGATTTCCACAGTCGCGCTGCCCCTGCCCGGGCTGATCACGGCAGCCACCGGCGAAGACAGCGAGACGGTGAAGGTTTCCACTCCCTCATTGAGGTTGTCGGGACGGATCGGGATGGCGATGACCTTGTCGGAAAGATCACCGGCGGGCCAGTTGACCGCGCCTGAAAGTGTTAGATAATCGGAACCGGCGGTGGCGCTGCCGTTGGCCGTGGCATAGGATACCGAGGCCGCTTCGGCGGAGCCGAAATAACGCCTCAGGGTCAGGCGCGCCAAGCCGGCGTCCTCGTCCGCCTCGACCACGGATTCCACGATCTCGATCCGCGGAGTGAACCGGACGTTCACATCGATCCATTCGCTTCCGGCGGCACCACCGGTCGCCATCGTTTCGAAACGCACGCCGGCGGCGGAGTCATTGAACACCGAACCGACGGGCAAGCCGCAGTCGTCACGATCGCTGATCGGACTCGGATTGGAGTTGGGTGTCATGTCGATGAGGTTCGGCCGGTTGGCATACAAGCCCTCGGCGACGACGTAGGCGGCGTTCGAGAGATTGGATGGAGCTCCATACGCTTTGCGGAAGCCCACCCAGTAATGCACGCCATCACCCATCGGCACGCGCAGGGCGAGGGTGTTTTGCGAGGTGGCGGCAGGGGTGTCGAATCGGTGGATCCGGAAAGTGCCGTCGGCGGATGGGACCAACACCTTGTCAGACGGCAGCCATCCGAGGCGGCTGGTGGCATAGGTGCTGAAGTAGCCGGCGCTCTCCGATCCGCCGCCCATGCGGTCGAAGATGTCGCCGTATTCAAGACTGCTGAAAGCCGGATCGTCGTAGCGGGCGCCTCCCAGGTCCTTTTCGGGGTTCCAGAAGTTGGCATGAAAGAGACCGTAGTTGTGTCCGAACTCGTGGAGAATGACTTCGATGCTGTTGGCGCCGTTGATCCAGTGGTCACCGTATCCCACACCGGCAAGGCCTCCATAGGTGATCTTGGAGCCGGACACTCCGGAGAGACTCGGGAAATACACCGCCACGACGTCATAATTTGTCAGAGTGAAATCCGCCGCCGCCAGCGCGCGCGCCGCGTCGCGGATGCCGTCGTTGTTGCCGGCGGTCGCGTAGGAGGCACCGGTGGCGGGCATGCGGTAGAGAGTGGTGCTCACCGTGGAAGCCAGCGACGCCGCGCCATAGGAATACTGATTGATGCGCGTGGCCACCGTGGCGAGCGTTGCTTCGAGCGCCGCTTTGGATATCGAGCTTGCCTCGCCGGGAAAGTCGGAGAAATCCACCCGGATGAACAGCGCGTTGATATCATTGTCCATCGTCGGGGCCTCCGCGGGTCCGCCGCCGCCCGTGCCACCGCCATCGGCCAGCCGCGGATCGGAAACATCATCCAATAACAGGATGTCACCGATCCTGTGCCCCTGCAGGAACTCTCCGGAGCGGGGACTCCTGGCCTCCCGCAGGTGGGGACCAAAGGCTTCAAGCACTCCGCCGCCGCTTCGCACCAGATGGCGGTGATGGCAATCGATCGTGCCGTCGGGGCCTTCGGTCGTTTCCCAGCGGAGCATGAAATCGCCGACCGCGCTCCACGGTTGCTCGCACTCGCGGCGGACGGCATCGGGTAGCGCGGCGAGTTGTTCGCGACTCATCAGCCGCGCCATTGCCACGGCCGGGCGGGTGCGTGCGAGTTCCGCCAACATGGCGGCACGTTGCCGCGCCATGACCACCCACTCCCGCTGCTCATCCTTGCTCAAACTGCGCTTACCGGCGTTTTCCCGCAATTTTTCAAACGCGGCCGCTGGATCGCCCGATACGGCCGCTGCCGGCAATGAGGGATCGGCAGGAACTTTTTCCTCAATGCCCGCGCGCCAGAGAATCAAAGCGAGCAGGACCAATAGGCTGACGGAGCTGGCCGAACGGATTGCTGGCAAACGCCATTTCATATATCATCCGTAGCCTAATGCCCCGCTCGACTCCAGTCGAAAAATCCTGACTTCGCCCGAACTGGCGGAAGTCGGGAGGATCACACGCAACACTTGGCGACGGCTTGGTAAGGCGGTGGATTTTGGCAAGTCGCTCACCACCCCTCTCCAGCGCCCATAAAGGTTCGTCTTGATTCCCAACGGGATTCTAACAGATTGTGCGGGATGCATGTGGGAAGCGCAGGTGTGGCAAAGAGGGGTATGTGACGGGGTAAGATAAATGTGGGACGCGCAAATCCAATCCCGACGGGGTTCCTTAACCGAGCCGGACTGGCGGGAGCTTGAAAAGCTCCAGTCATGGCCGCCCCGGAGGCAGTCACTCCGTCCGGTTAGGCTCGGCGCGGACGGCGGGCCATGACGAGCCGCAGCAGCACAACGGGCAGGGCGGAGATCACGAGCGCGGCGGCGGCGGTTTTGAGCGCGGGGAAAACGCGTGCGCGGTCATGGTCGAGCGCGGCGAGGGATTCGGCGACGACTTGTTCGCGCGGCACGTAGAACCACGCGCGTCCCGGGATGCCGGGCATGTTTTCACCCCGCCGGGCGACCTTGCCGAACTCGGTGTGCACCGGCCCCGGGCAGACGGCGAGCACGCGGATGCCGTGCTCCCGCAACTCGATGCGCAGGGCTTCGGAAAAACTCGTGACGTAGGCCTTGGTGGCGGCATAGACGGCGAAATCAGGAATCGGCAACAGGCTGGCGAGCGAGCTGAGGTTGATGACCGCACCGCCACCGCGCCGGCGCATGCCGGGCACCAACAGATGGGTGAGATGGGTGAGTGCCTCGATATTGACGCGCAGCATCGCCTCCAGACGGGACCACTCCGCGGTGGCGAATTCGCCGTAATCCCCGAGACCGGCGTTGTTGACTAACAGGTCGGGCGTCAGGCCCTGTGCCTGCAGGAGATCCGCAAGGCGCAGCCGTTCGGCGGATTCGGCGAGATCGGCGGCGATGACCGTGACGGCGGTATCGGGAAACTCCGCGCGGATTGCGGCGGCGAGCGTTTCCATGCGGTCCGCGCGGCGGGCGACGAGCACCAGGCGCCTCACGCGAGGTGCGAGCTGGCGGGCGTATTCCTCGCCGAGACCGGCGGAGGCGCCCGTGATCAGGGCGCAGGCGTGGGTGATCGGTTGCGGCATGCCGCGAGCTACACCACGCCACCGACGGCCGCCAGTGCGAATTGAATCGCGCTTATGGGTTGTGCAATCAGCCGGAAACTCCAAATGTGCCCGCATGCAAGCGACGGTCGACTCTTTTCTCCAACAATTGGTGCGCATCCCCTCGGTGAATCCGGACAACGATCCGGCCGCGGGCCTCACCGGCGAGCAGGCGCTGGCGGAGTTCCTCGCGGAGTGGCTGGAATCCATCGGCGCAACGGTCGTGCTCGAGGAAGTGAAACCCGGGCGGCCGAACCTGATCGCGCGTTTCGCACCGATGGACGGACGTCCGCGGATTCTGTTAGGTCCGCACCTCGACACCGTCGGCGTGGCGGGCATGACCATCGAGCCCTTCGGCGGGGAGGTCCGCGATGGCCGCTTGTGGGGCCGTGGCGCGTGCGACACCAAGGGGCCGATGGCCGCCATGCTGTGGGCATTGCGGGAAACCCGCGGTATGCTCGCCAATTTGCCGGTGGCCGTCGATTTCGTCGCCTTCATGGGCGAGGAGTCCGGCCAGTGGGGCTCCAAGGATTTCGCGAAACGTCATGCCGCCGGATATGAATTCGCGATTGTCGGCGAGCCGACCTCGCTGGAGATCGTGCACGTCACCAAAGGTTCGTTGTGGGCCACGCTGCGGGCCACCGGAGTGGCCGTGCACAGTTCGATGCCGGAGCGCGGCGAGAATGCCATTCTCAAGCTCACCCGCTCGCTCGACCGCCTGGACGGCCACCTGGGGGGGAAGCTCGCCGCGTTCACCCATCCGGTGCTCGGGCGTTCCACCCTGAACATTGGCGTCATCCGCGGCGGTTCGCGCCCGAACATCGTGCCCGACCTCGCCGAGGCGGAACTCGACATCCGGCTCACGCCCGCGCTGGCCGCTGCCGGCGGCGCGCTCAAACTGCTGCGGGAAACGATCCATGAACTTGGCGCGCCGGTGGAAATCGTCTCCTCACATGAAAATCCGCCGATGGAGACGCCGCCGGACCACCCGATGATCCGGCGGTTGCAGGTTGCCGGGCCCGACGCCAAACTCGCGGGCGCGCCGTGGTTTTCGGATGCGGCACATCTTTCAAACGCCGGCCTGCCCGCGATCTGCATCGGGCCGGGATCGATCGACCAGGCGCATACGGCCGACGAGTTCATCGAAATCCAGGCTTTGGAAGAGGGCGCGGAGTTTTTCAGCCGCTTCCTGCGGGGGCTGGCCCACTGACGGAAGCACGGGTGATTTTTTTCGAAAAATCACCGTCCGGCGTGCAAGAACCGCGCTCCGGCGGCGTTTGATCGGCAGTGTCGCCACCCCGGAATCTTTCCGCCAAATGCGTTGCAACACCCTTGAATCAAACTAAACTTCCCTCATGCACCACACGCCACTTGCCTTCATCGGATCCCTGGGAGGACAGGAAATCGTCGTCATCTTCCTGATTGTCCTGCTGCTCTTTGGGGCCAAGAAACTGCCCGAACTTGCCCGCGGCATCGGCAAGAGCATGGGTGAGTTCAAGAAAGCGCGCGAGGATTTTGAAAAGGAAATCACCCGCGCCGAGACTGACGTGCAAATCAAGGACGCACCCGGCAAGGAACCCAAGGAATCGTGAGTCTGATGTTAGCCCGACGACTCAGTGTGTCCGTCCATCGTTCCGCGCGGTGGTTTCCGCGCATCGCCGCCAGTCTCGCGCTGAGCGTCGCATTGGTTTCCTGTGGCAAAAAGGAGGGCACACCGGATTGGAACGCGCCCGGCGGCGAAGCCCCCAATGTCAGTTCACCCACCCCGGCGGCGGCCCCTGCGGCGGCCCCTGAGGCGGCTCCGGTTGCCGCCCCGGTTGCCGAACCCGCGGAACTGGCACCGGTTTCATCAATCGTCGGCGAAACCGCTCCGCCCGCGCCCGCTTCCCGGGGTTCGCTGCGCTTCATCGCCTACAACGTGGAGAACTGGCTCACGATGGATCGTTATGTGGACAACCAACTGCTGCGCGACAAACCCAAGCCGGATTCCGAAAAACAGGCTGTCGTCCGTCTGCTCAGCGCCCACAAACCGGATGTCATCGGCCTCTGTGAAATCGGCACCGCCGCCGATCTGGCGGAGATCCAGGAGTCGCTCAAAGCCTCCGGTCTCGACTTTCCGCACAGCCATTACGTCGGCGGCACCGATCCCGTGCGGCACCTCGGGTTGCTGTCGCGTTTCCCGATCCTCTCCACCGCCAAACCGGCCGAGACCGAGTTCCGCCTGAGCGGCCGGACCTTCGGCATCAACCGCGGCATCCTCGATGCGACCATCGGCGTGCACGGCAAGCCCTACCGCTTCATTGGCGTGCATTTCAAATCGAAGCGGCCGATCGAAGAGGCGGATCAGGAGGAAATGCGCGTGAACGAGGCACGGCTGCTGCGCCGCCATGTCGATGCCATTCTCAGGGAGGATCCGCAGGCGCGGCTGATCGTTTATGGGGACTTCAACGACACCCGGCCGACGCGCGCCTTCAAAACCGTGACCGGCAGCTACAACTCGCCCGACTATCTCACCGCGCTGCCGGCCAAGGATTCGCGCGGCCATGCCTGGACCCACCACTGGGCGCCGCACGACATCTACTCGCGCATCGACTTCGTCACCGTGTCCCGCGCGCTGCGCCAGGAACTCGATTTCAAGGCCTCCTGCCTCATCGATGATCCGGAGTGGGACCAGGCCTCCGACCACCGGCCGATCCTGGCGGTTTTCCGGTGAGATCCGGCGCGGGAGGTGACTCGGACGTCGATTGACTCGAGATCGACCTGCCACCCGAATGCCGCACTTGCGGAATAAAGCGCATTGCGGGTTGCACATGCCGCACGCCCGGTTAGAGTGCTCTTGTGGTAGAGAACCCACACAGAAAAAATGAGCGCATCCCCATTCCAAGACCCCCGTGCGAACGATTTGCTGTCCCGCGTGAGCGAGGACGTTTCCCTGCTCCGTCAGGACATCGGCAATCTGATCTCCCACACTGCCCGCCACACTCTGCCTGTGGGCGCGCGCGAACTGGCGGACACCGCCCGGAACCGGCTGGCTGCCGGCAAAGTCTATTCCGCGGAGCATCTGCGCGCCCTGCGCGACCAGATGAACCAACCGACAACCGCATGGATCGGCGGTGCGGTGGTTGTCGGCCTCATCGCCGCGGGCGTTTACTGGTTCTGCAAGGACGGCTGCTGTGCGGATGAAACGGAGTTGGAAGAACCCTCCTGACTACGTGACCACGCCTGCGGAGCGGCCTCGAATTCCATCAGATTGCCGCTGCGCGGATGACGGACCGCGAGCTTCCAGGCGTGCAGTTGCAGCGGCGCGGCGTCGGGATCGAGCGTCTGCGCCGGGCCGGGCCTGCCATCCGCCGGATAGGAGGGATCGCCCAGCACCGGATGACCGAGGTGGCTCAGATGCAGGCGGATCTGGTGCGTCCGGCCGGTGAACAGGCGGGCTTCCAGCAGCGATGTGCCGTCCGCTCGGCGCTCCATGACGGTGAATTCCGTGCGCGCGGGCAAGCCGTTTTCCTGGTCAATGCGGCGGGTTCCCATGGCCCCGTTTTCGGCGGAGACCGGTGCGTCACAGGCAAAGACATCACTTGCGGGATGGCCGCTGACGGCTGCGAGGTAGCGCTTCTCCACCACGCCATCGGTGAACTGGCGCTGCATCAGCCGGCAGAAATGCCGGGTGCGCGCGAACAACACGACGCCCGTGGTGTTGGCATCGAGCCGGTGCACGGCGCGCGGTGGAAAGGGCGCGCAGGCGAGGTTGAGGAAATTCTGCAATGTGTTGCGGTGGAAGCGCCCGCCGGAATGCATCGGCAGCGGCGCGGGTTTGTTCACCACCAGCAGCGCCTCGTCTTCATATAACACGCGGATGCCGGTGGCCACCTCCGGCTCGATTTCCGGCGCGAAGACCTGCAGGACCCGCTCGCCCGCCCGCACGATGTGATCCTTGCCGCGCACCGCGCCGGCATAACTGACGAAGCATCCCGCGTCGCAGCGCGCCTCCCACTCCGCCGCCGGAATCTGGGGGAACACCTCGATGAGCACATCGAGCAACCGCCATTTGTCATGAGCCGCGGAGACGCCCACCGGCCGGCGGTTTTCCAGCGGCACCGAGCCGGGCAGGGGATCGCAGGCACGGCGGATCGCCTCCTCGCGCAAGGCGATGCGTTGGGCGAGTTGCCCGGGTTCGCTCTTGAAACAATGCGGACAGGTTTTGCCCCGCACATATCTCGGATCCTTCTGGTCCTCGTCATCGAGCGGCGCGAGACAGGCGAAGCACACCGCATGCCCGGACTCATGCAGCGCGGGGTCCAAGCCCACGCGCCGGTCGAAGACGAAACAATCGCCCTCATAGTGGTCGCCGCCGCATTCCTCGAAGTATTTGAGGATGCCGCCGTCGAGTTGATAAATGTTGGAGAACCCCTGCATCTCCATGAAGGGGCCGGCCTTCTCGCAGCGGATGCCGCCGGTGCAGAACATCACCACCGGCCGGTCCTTGAGCTCCGCCGGCAGTTTTCTAACAGCATCGGGGAATCCGCGGAAGGTCCTGATGTCCGGATCGATGGCGCCCTTGAAAGTGCCGAGTTTCACCTCGTAGTCGTTGCGCGTGTCGAGCAGGGTCACCGGTCTTCCCTCGTCCAGCCAGCGCTTGAGTTCCCTGGGGGAGATTTTCGGCGAAGTGTGATCCGCGGGCCGCACGGCCTCCACGCCGAAGGAGATGATCTCCCTCTTGATGCGCACCAGCATGCGGTTGAAGGGCTGCTCTTCGCTCAAACTCACCTTGGGTGCGAGGTCCTCCAGGCCGGAAACCGCCCGCAGCCGGGCCAGCAGGTGGTCGATGGATTCGGCGCTGCCCGCGACAAACAGATTGATGCCCTCGGTGCTCAGCAGGATCGTGCCCTTCAGGGCCCGCTGCCCGCACAGCTCCAGCAATTCCTCGCGCAGTTCCTTGAGACCGGCGAGCGCGGTGAAACGATAGGTCGAAATGTTGGTGACCGCAGGCACGGCGGAAAGTCAGCACGAGCGTCTGCCGCAGGCAAGCGAAACGCGGATTCCGACCAGACCGGCAAATTCATCCGCTGCCGCCGGCGTGGCGGATTTCTCCGGTGTCTGCGGGGTCGAGCGGGCGCCCGGCGGTTGGTTTGGCACGGATGGGATCGTTGCCGGCGGCAGGGATCCGGCCAATGACGGGTTGCCATGCCGGCATCCGGTCCGTGATAGCCGTGATCAAGCGGGCCTGCGGCGTTTCCAGCGCCGCACCTCGAAATCCGCATGGCTTTCCAACAGTTCCGATTGAGGAAAGTCCGATTCAAACTCCGGGAAGAACGTGTCGCCCGCGTGCTCCGCAAACACATGACTCACTAACAAGTCATCGAGCTCCGGCAGGAAGGCGGCGTAGATTTCCGCGCCACCGATGATGAAAACCCGGCCATCGAGCCCCGGCAGGGATTGCAACTCCGCGGGAGAGTGGATCACCTCCACACCCGCAGCGGACCATGAGGGATCGCGGGTGAGCACGATGTTGCGGCGCTTGGGCAGCGGCCGGCCGATCGATTCGCAGGTCTTGCGGCCCATCACCACGGGATGGCCGGTCGTCACGCGCTTGAAGAAAGCAAGGTCCCCGGGCAGGTGCCAGGGAAGGGTGCCGTCCCGGCCGATCACGCGGCCGGCGGTCATCGCGACGATGGCGGTGAGATGAATGCTCAAGACGGCTCAACCCCGCTGGTCGAGGGTTTTGTAACTGCGCAGCGTGGGACCGGTGTAGATCTGGCGCGGCCGTGCGATCCGGCTTTCGGGATCTTCCATGACTTCCTTGAAGTTGGCGATCCAGCCGGGCATGCGGCCGATGGCGAACATCACGGTGAACATGTCGAGCGGGATGCCGATGGCGCGCATGATGATGCCGCTGTAGAAATCGACGTTCGGGTAGAGTTTGCGGGAAACGAAGTAGTCGTCGTGGAGGGCGATTTCCTCGAGTTTCTTGGCGATGTCGAGCAGCGGATCGGACTTGTGAAGCTGGGCTAGCACCTTGTCGCACTGCTCCTTGATGATGACGGCGCGGGGATCGAAGTTCTTGTAAACGCGGTGGCCGAAGCCCATCAGGCGGCGGTTGCCGGTCTTGTCCTTGACCTGGGCGAGGAACTTGCTGCCGTCGTCGCCCTCGTGGTGGATTTCCTGGAGCATTTCGAGCACCGCCTGGTTGGCGCCGCCGTGGAGCGGGCCCCACAGCGCGCAGACGCCGGCCGAGGCGGAGGCGAAGAGGTTGGCGCGGCTGGAGGCGACCATCCGCACGGTGGAGGTGGAACAGTTTTGCTCGTGATCGGCATGCAGCAGGAAAATCAGGTCGAGCGCGCGGACGATCTCCGGTTTCAACTCGATATCCTCGCCGGGGTGCGAGAACATCATGTGGAGGAAGTTGGCGGTGTATTTGAGCGTGGTTTTCGGGTAGATCGTCGGCAGCCCGCGGGCCTTGCGGTAGGAGTAGGCGGCGATGGTGCGGACTTGGGAAATGAGGCGCGCGGCGTGCCACGGGAAGCGTTCCTCGCGCTTGTTGATGATGTTGGGGTGGTAGGAGGAGGCCGCGTTGATCATCGCCGAGAGGATGGCCATCGGGTGCGCGGTGGGCGGAAAACCGTCGAAGAGATGCCGCATGTCCTCGTGGAGCATCTGGTTTTCCGTGAGCAGGTTGGAAAAATCGACGAGCTGGGCGCGGCTGGGCAGGTTGCCGTAGATCAGCAGGTAGGAGGTCTCGATGAAGGTGCTTTTGGCGGCCAGCTCGGCGATGTCGTAGCCGCGGTAGCGCAGGATGCCCTCCTCGCCGTCGATGAAGGTGATGGCGCTCTCGCAGGAGCCGGTATTGCCATAGCCGGGGTCAAGTGTGATGCAGCCCGTTTGATTGCGCAGGGCGGTGATGTTGACGCCCACTTCACCTTCGGATCCGACGATGGTCGGGAAACCGATCGTCTTTCCATCAAAGTTCATTTCCACGTTTCCAGTCATGCGCAGCGAGATTAGGCAGGTGGTTTTGCAATATGCCAGTGAAGATTGTCGGGAATTTTTCGGCTGGGAAGGGATTCACTCGGAACTGTCGGGGTAGGAGCCGAGGAGTTTGACCATCGAGCAGTGGCCCTCCAGCTCCGCGAGCGCCTCGGCGACCCTTGGGTCCTCGCAGTGCCCGGCGAGATCGACGTAGAAGATGTATTCCCAATCGCGGCGCTTCGACGGGCGGGACTCGATTTTGGACATGTTGATGTGGCACTGGTCGAAGGCCTGCAGCGCCTTGACCAGCGAGCCTGGCCGGTCGTGGATGGCGAACAGGATGGAAGTGCGGTCGTTGCCGGTGGGCTGGCAGGTTTTCTCGCCGATGACGAGGAAGCGCGTGGTGTTGGTGGCGCGGTCCTGGATGGATTCTTCGAGCAGGGTGAGGCCATACATTTCCGCGGCAAGCGGGCCGCCGAGCGCGGCGGCGCCCTGCTCCGCGTGATCCCGGGCGATTTGCGCCGCCTTGGTGGTGGATGAGACCTCGACGAGATCGGCTTCGGGGAAATTTTTCAGAATCCAGCCGCGGCACTGGCCGAAGACCTGCGGATGCGAGTAGAGCGTCTTGATGCGTTCGCGGGGAATGGCGGCCATCAGGCCGTTTTCGATGCGCAGCAGGATTTGCGCGCAGATGTGCAGCGGGGAATCGACAAACAAATCCAGCGTGTGGGAAACCGCGCCTTCCGTGGAGTTTTCAATCGGCACCACGCCGTAGTCGGCGAGGCGGCGCGTCACCTGATCGAAGACATCGGCGAAATTCGGCTGCGGCGAGTAGTTCACCGAGTGGCCGAATTTCTTGATGGCGGCCTGGTGCGTCCAAGTGCCCTCGGGGCCGAGGTAGGCGATTTTCAGGTCGTCCTCCAGCGCCAGCGCGGCGGACATGATTTCGCGGTAAATCGCGCGGATCGACTTTTCCGGGAGTCTTCCCCGGTTCATTTCGACGAGTCGCCGCAACAGCGCCTCCTCGCGCTCGGGGGCGTAGATTTGAAGACCATCGCGCTTCTTGATGAGGCCGACTTCATGAACGAGGTCGGCGCGCCGGCCGAGCAGCGCGAGCAGCTCGTGGTCGATGCCGTCGATTTGGCTGCGGATTTCGTCGAGATTCACGGGAAATCAGGTGTCAGGGGTGGGTTCGTCCTGAGGCACGTGGGCGGCGGCCAGGCTGCCGATGGCACTGAGCGCGAGTTGTTGTTCGGGATCAGCCGGGGCTTTGGCCTCCTCCGGCTCGGGCAGCTTCACGCGGCGCAGTTCGGTGGCATTGGGCAGCTCGTCGATCGAGCGGATGCCGAAGTGCTCGAAAAACAGGTCGGTGGTTTCGTAAAGCAGCGGCCGGCCCGGCAGTTCGGCGCGTCCGCCGATGCGGATCAGGTCGCGGTCGAGCAGTTTCTGGAGCATGCCGTCGCAGGCGACGCCGCGCACGGCCTCGATGGCGGCTTTGGTGACCGGTTGGCGGTAGGCGATGATGGCCAGCGTCTCCATCGCGGGGCCGCTGAGGCGCTCGGGCTTGCGGCCCGGGAAAAGCTGCCGCACGAACTCGCCATATTCGGGGCGGGTGTAGAGTTTCCAGCCCTTGGGCCGTTCGAGAATCGCGAACGCGCGCTGGCTTTGCTGGTAGGCGGCATTGAGTTCCTGAATCGCGGCCGTCACCTGATCGGCCGTGGTGGCGGCCAGCGCGGCGAGCCAATCCGGCAGCGCGGGAGCATCGCGGCCTTCCTCCGTGTCGCGCGCCCGCACATCTTCCGCTTCGGCGACCCGGGCACGGACCAGGCGGGCGATTTCGTCGCATGAAAGGGGATCCTGCGAGGCGATCAGGAAGGCTTCGACGATGACACTGAGCTGCATGGGCGGGCGAGTATGGGGAAGCCGCCCTTCATTTCAAGCCCCTTGGCAGAATCGATTTTTTGTGCGGGTATTTTGCAATTCGTGACTTTTCTTCTTGATGGGGTGGGCGTCCAGCGCTAACCCACCGCGCTCTTCGCTGGCGTGCCTGCCACGTTTCCGGATTCCCGCCTCACATTTTTCCTCATTCACCCACCCTTTTCACCCCTGCGTATGGTTGCGAAAAAGAATACTGCCAAGAAACCCGCCTTGAAAAAAGCGGCCAAACCCGCTCCCAAATCTCCGAAGCGATCCACGGCGGCTGGAGTTGCCGCCAAGGTTGTCAAGAAGGCCGCGCCCGCCAAAAAGCCGGCTCCTGCCAAAAAGCCGGTTCCCGCGAAGAAACAAGCTCCGGTCAAAAAATCGCCTCCGGTCAAAAAGCCCGCGCCTGCGAAGAAGGCCGCCCATGCGAAAAAGCAGGCCGCTCCGCCGAAGAAAGCCGCACCTGCGAAAAAACCTGCTGCTGCAAAAAAGGCGGCCCCGCTCACCAAGGCACCCGTCACCAAGGCACCCGTCACCAAGGCACCCGTCACCAAGGCACCCGTCACCAAGGCGGTGTCGCCCGTCAAAGCCTCTCCCAAGCCTTTCACGAAACCCGCGCCCATTCTGCCGCCCAAGCCGCCCTTCGTGCCGCCAAAGGCCGTGACGCCGCCTCCATCCTCGGCTTCAGCATCCGCGAATGGCTCGCACAGCCCGTCTTTCATCTCCAAACAGCGCCAGCGCCTGCTCGATCTCCGCGACGATCTCGTGGATTCGATGTCGGGCATGACCCGCGACACCATCCGCAACGCCCCGGAAGGTTCCGAGGCCTCCGGCAGCGGCCAGCATCAGGGAGATGCCGGCAGCGACGCCTACGACCGCGACTTCGCCCTCTCCGTGCTGGCCAAGGAACAGGACGCCCTCTACGAAATCGAACAGGCGCTCCGCCGCATCCAGTCCGGCAGCTATGGCATCTGCGAGATATCCTCCCGCAAGATTCCCCAAGCCCGCCTTGAAGCCATCCCCTTCGCCCGCCTCACCGTCGAGTGCCAGGCGCAATGGGAGAAGGAATACGGCAAGCGCCGCTTCCGCCCGTCCAATGAAGTCGGATTCAGCGGTGGAAATTACGTTGAGGACGAGGATTCCGACACGGTTTCGCTTGACGAGGACGAAGATTAAACCAACATCCCGCCCCCAAAGATCCATCCATGCCACGCGAAATCATCATCATCGAATGCACCGAGGCCAAGGCCGAGGGCAAGCCGACCTCGCGTTACGTCACCACCCGTAACAAGAAAAGCCTGCGCACGCCGGGCCGTCTCGAAAAGGTCAAATTCAATCCCTTCCTCAAGCGCCGCACCCTTCACCGCGAACTCCGCTAACCGATCCCATGTCCGAGCCCAAGACCATCCAACGCCGCATCAACTTCCGCAAGGCCAACCGGCAGATGCCGCGCCGCCGTCACGACATCCCCGCGGACCAGGTGATCCCCACCAACTCCGAGCTTCTCACCAAGTTCACCACCGAAACCGGCAAGATCCTGCCGCGCCGCGTCACCGGTGTCTCCGCCAAACTGCACCGCAAGATCACCAACGCGATCAAGCAGTCCCGCGCGATCAACCTCCTTCCCTGAGGGCGCCGGACATCCCGTTTTGACAAACACCAACCCGCCCGCGGGTTGGTGTTTTTTGTTCTTTTGGGTTGCGGCGGCACCTGGCCCGGCTATCCTGCCATCGACTGCTGTGTCCGACAATTTTGGTAGCTGGCCCGAACCGATATGATGATTCGGGGGTCATTTCCCGGTGTCCCATGTCATGCCTTGATAAGGAAGACAGAAAGGCAACGGGCGACCCCACTTACAGAGTTCACGGAACGTGGCTCACAGCGCCAATGACGGCACAGCGGTTTTCTTTTGTACTCATGCCGCGCGGAGCACCCGGCGCACGCCTCCGCTTTTGACAGCCGGGGACTTGTGGCTATGTTGCGCGCCGTTCGAACCATACCACACCCCATGAGTGATACCACCGCCCCCGAAAAACACGTCTTTCAGGCCGAGATCCGGCAGTTGCTCGACCTGGTCGTCCACTCGCTTTACACCGATAAGGAAATCTTCCTGCGCGAGTTGATCTCCAACGCCTCGGACGCCATGGAGAAACTCCGCCATGTCGAGGCCACCGAGAAAAGCGTCCACCAGCCGACGCTGCCGCTGGAAATCCACATCACCACCGACGAGGAGGCGAAGACGTTGACGATCGCGGACCATGGCGTCGGCATGTCGCATGAGGAACTCGTCAAAAACCTCGGCACCATCGCGCACTCCGGCACCAAGGCCTTTCTCAAGTCCGTCAAGGAAGGCGCCGCGGTGCCGGGCAGCATGATCGGCCAGTTCGGCGTTGGCTTCTACTCCGCGTTCATGGTGGCCGGCAAGGTGGACGTGCTCACCCGTTCGTGGCACGCCGACTCGCCGGAACTCCTTTGGACCAGCGATGGCCAGAACGGCTATGAAATCGAGGAAACCAGCGGCCTCGACCGCGGCTCGAAACTCGTGCTCCACCTCAAGGAGGACTGCGCGGAGTATGCCAGCGAAAGCCGCGTCAGGCACCTCATCGAAACCTATAGCAACTTCGTCGGTTTCCCGATCTTCCTGAATGGCAAGCGCATCAACGAGGTCGAGGCGCTGTGGCTGAAAAACAAGTCCGAGATCACCGACGAACAATACAAGGCGTTCTATCAATTCGCCTGCAAGGCCTGGGACGAGCCCGCCTACCGCCTGCACTTCAGCGCCGACGCGCCGCTCGCCATCAACGCGCTGGTATTCGCGCCGTCGGAAAACCCGGAACGCATGGGCTTTGCCAAGGCCGAGCCCGCCGTCGCGCTCTATTGCCGCAAGGTGCTCATCGATCCCTCGCCCAAGGACCTGCTCCCCGAGTGGATGCGCTTCATGAAGGGTGTGGTGGACAGCGCCGACATCCCGCTCAACATCTCGCGCGAGACGATGCAGGACAGCGCGCTCATCCGCAAACTCGGCAGTGTCATCAGCAAGCGCGTGATCCGCATGTTCGAGAAGGAGGCCGAGGGCGAACCGGAGAAATACCGCGGGTTCTATCGCAAGTTCGACCGCTTCTTCAAGGAGGGCGTCGCCACCGACCACGCCAACCGCGAGGCGCTCGCCAAACTGCTTCGTTTCGAGTCCTCCATGACCGAGCCCGGCGCCGTCTGCGGCTTCGCCGACTACGCGTCGCGCATGAAGGACGGCCAGGAGTCGATCTATTATCTCGTCGGCGCGGGCCGCGAGCAGATCGAGAGCAGCCCCTATATCGAGGCCTTCAAATCCCGCGGCATCGAAGTCATCTATTTCACCGATGCCGTGGACGAGTATGTCGTCGAGGCGCTCGGTTCCCATGATGGCAAAAAACTCGTTTCCATCCGCCACGGCGGCGTGGAACTCGAGGATCAGGCGGCGGAAGGCGAATCGCTCACGCCGGAGCAAACCACCGCGCTTTGCGAATTCCTCAGGCAGGAACTCGGCGACCGCGTGCTCTCCGTGCAAAGCGGCAAACGCCTGGTGGACAGCCCGGTTCTCGCGCTGGTGCCGGCCGATGGCATGAGCCCGCAAATGCGCCAGATGATGAAGGCGATCGACGAGAACTTCAAAGACGAGATCAAGGTGGAGTTGGAAATCAACCCGCGCCATCCGCTGGTGAGAAAGCTGGCCGAGGCCAAGGACTCCGACCCCGAAGTCGCCGGACTGGTGGCGCGCCAGCTTCTCGACAACGCCCTGATCTCCGCCGGCCTGCTCGACGACGCCCGCGACACCATCACACGCATGACCGCCCTGATGGAGAAGGCGATGTCGTGAGCGCCGGCCTCTGTAGCGGCGGTCTGCGACGGTCGCTGGCTAAGCCTCGGGAAGGGCGTGTGATCGGGAAGGCATTCTCGCGCCGCGGCATTCGCATCGCCTTCGCCGGACTGCTGCGGAGAACGGTCCCTGGTGCGAGCGCACATGCATGAAATCAACCCGTGAAAGTCTGAGTCATCCCGAGACGAGCAACCGGAGGCGGATCTGCGGTCCCAAATACAAGTGAACCCGATTCGGTTTACAACAGCGGCGGGCCTTTCAGGGAATGGTGAAGCCTGCCGCATGAGCGGCAATCGATTTCCCACACATTTCTCGTCAACAAGGGAGGGACGGGCGGTTGCGGATGGTTGGGGTGCGAACGCAAGGAAGGCATCATGTGGAGGCGTTGAGAGCTGTCCGGGCGGCAGGAAAGTGGAAAGGCCGGGACCATGAAATGCGAAGAATCAACCATGCCAGTTCCCGAGAGGGAGAAACAAGCGCAAGAGGATCCCGCTCTGGCGGGGCCACTCAATGCCTCATTCCTGCCATTATCGAGTTTGAGACAATCGCGGACCAGCCCCCCAAATGAGAGATTGCATCCGCGCGCCACGTAGCGACTATCCGCACGCACACACCATGAAACGCCGCTCGCTTCTCACCATGATTCCCGCCGCCTCCGCACTGCTCGCCATGCGCTCCCAAGGGGCTCCGATTCCCCAGCCCGCGCTCACCGCCGCGGGTTTCGCGATTTCCGTCCAGTGCTGGTCGTTCAACCGCTTCACCTTGTTCGAAGCCATCAAAAAAGCCGCCGCCGCCGGTGCGGGCGGCGTCGAGGTCTTCCCGGGCCAGAAACTCGGCGGTGATCACGGCGATCTGAAATTCGGTCCCGACCTCCCCGATGACAAGATCCAGGCCGTGCTCGATCATCTCAAGGCAAACAACCTGGTGGCCTG
>JALOUA010000252.1 GCA_025457625.1 Akkermansiaceae bacterium | reverse complement strand
AGGTTGGGTCACGAACGCATCGACACCACCCAGATCTACACCCCCGTCCACATCGACGCCCTGCGCGAAGTGCACACCCGCTGCCACCCCCACGGCAAGATCGGCCCCGACCGCGACATGCACGGCACACTCACAGCGCCGGAAAACCCGGAGCCGCAGCCCGATGGCGATTTCGCTTTCCATGAAACCGCCGAAGGGCTAAACGCCGCAGCCATGGTGACGGCCTGCGAACAAGCGCCCCGCATCTCCGCCCGGCAAGCGGTGATGGCCCCGCCGCCGCGCCCTCAAGACCCGCCCGATGACGATCCCCCGGCCGGAGACGCGCCGAAATCGCCCGCCCCGCCGCCCAAGCCTCCATCGGGCGGATTTTTCCATAACTCATTGCCAACCAATGATTCGAAGGAAAAGGACCCGCTGCCGAAAACCATGGGTGTGACTGATTACACATACAGGTGGTATGACCCGCTGACAGGCCGCTGGCCATCCAGGGATCCGATTGAGGAACTTGGGGGGATGAATATATATGGATTTGTCGAAAATAAGGGAATTCTCTTATGGGACACTCTCGGGCTGATGACACCCCATGGATGGGGCCCGCCGTTAACATCTGCTGATGAATGGACATGCGAAACAGCAAGAAAATTCTTGGAAGATAAGGAAAAAGTTTGGGAAAAAACATATCCGGCAGCATCAAAGATTCTGCAGAGATTTCTACAGGGCGACTCGAATCCACATGATTTCAGCCACGATCAAGACTTTGTTGACAATGTAATTACCGAAGGGGAAGGCAAAATATGCGGCAGAATTCAGAATGAAGTTTGTAAAGACTCTAAACAGGGAGCAAAGACAATTGAACTTGATGAAGTTGAGATAAGATGGAATCCAGGCATTGCAGGTTGGAATGCAATGTTTTACTCTTATGGTGGAGCGCGACTGTCAGTAAAGGGAATTGCGATAGTGGGGCGTGCTCAAATTTGGAGAGGTAATTTTGATGTGACATTAACTGATACATATATATTTTTAGGACATAACACTATAAAAGGAGCAGTTAGTAATGTGCTAGGACCTGCGTATAGGGCAAGTCGTTTCTTGCAAGAAAACTGTAAAGGTAATAACCCTGCTGCAGCGTTTACCCATACAACTTCATTTTCAATTGAATGCAGCGGCTGTTGCGCAACAGCTCCAGTCCCATATGAAGGAAATGGCTTTTATTAAATCAAGAGGTAAAATGTTTAAGTTAGCAGAATTGAAATCAGCATAATGAAACTACCCAAGTACTGCAGTGCAGAAGTGGCAATTGTTCTTGTACCGGCCATGTTGCTCATGATGTTTTTGTGGATTGCGTTTCCGGGACCTCGGAGGCAGCGGGATTTTCTGAGATACATGGAAAAAGAAATCGTTAGCCAATCCGTATCGATTCCGGACCGGATCGTATTTGGTGACACGGAAAATCCGCAAGGTTTGGTTGTTTATGTAGAAGATCCTGTTATTATTAAAAAAATAATAAGTGCATTCCGGGGAAAAAGCATGGTTCGTGTGGCAGAACACCAAAAAAATCGACCTATAGAAACAGGGTACACCATGAATATTCGGTTTGATTTTAAATCTAAACATTTGTTCGGCGAGTTACAAATAGGTGGTAAATCTGATGTTGGTTTTGGTTTTTTGCTTGAACGCGCGGAGGATTATAATTGGTTTCACGGCGCATGGGATCCATGGCCTCTAAAAGCATATTGGATAAATGTGTTTCCATATAAATGGTTGACTCATCCGCCGAGTAATACAAAAGATCAGTGGGCCTACGAAATATTTTCATTTTTATTTTTTACCTCTCAAGATTTTATTAAAGGTGTTAATCTTCACGTGTCACCGGATGGTATTAGATACTCTATTCAAAACCCATATCTTAAACATAACGAGGTAGTTGAAGATCTTTTGAGAGTTGGAAACATTCGCGATTTCTTTTATATACATCCTGAGCTAAAGGTAGGATATGTCAGTTAGCGTTGCTGGGGCTACTAGTATCAGATCGCAATAAAAAGCTTCACGAGTTTTATCAGGTGTCGCAGAATGTTGGCTGGCAGTGAGTTGAGAGATTCGAACTCACGCCACCGGAAAACCCGGAACCGACGCCCGACGCCGATTTCGCTTCCCACCCATCCGCCGAAGCGCGAAACGCCGCATCCGCGTCACCGCGCGAGCCAGCCGCCATCCACGTTGAGCACCGCGCCGTTGAGGTAGTCGGCCTCCGGCGAGGCGAGGAACACGCAGGTGCCGGCGATGTCGGCGGGCTCGCCCCAGCGTCCTTCCGGGATGCGGGCGAGGATGGCGGCGTTGCGCGTTTCGTCGTTGCGCAGCGGCAGCGTGTTCTCGGTGGCGATATAGCCGGGAGCCACGGCGTTGATGTTGATGCGCTCCCCGGCCCACTCGCAGGCGAGTGCCTTGGTGATGCCGGCGATGCCGCTTTTGCTGGCGGTGTAGGCAGGCACCAGGATGCCGCCTTGGAACGAGAGCATCGAGGCGATGTTGACGATCCTCAGGCGCGTTCCGGCGGGTGACGATTCGCGGCCGCCGCCCAGCCACCATTGCGCCACCGCCTGGCAGAGGAAGAACGGAGCCGTTAGATTGACCTGGATCACGGTGTTCCAATCCTCCTCGGGAAACTCCGCGGCGGGATGGCGGCGGATGATGCCCGCGTTGTTCACCAGCACGTCCACACGCCCGGTGGCGGCGGTGATTCGGGAAACGAGACCGCGCGCGGCCGCCTGCGTGAGCTGCGCCAGATCCGCGTGGATGGATGTGAATTTCCCGCCGAGCGCGGCCACCTTTTCCGCGGTGTCGCCGTTGTCGCTCACACCGAGACCCACGACATGGGCACCCTCGCGGGCGAAGGCGAGCACGATGGCTTGTCCCAGCCCGCGGCTGGCTCCGGTGACGACGGCGGTTTGGTTTGCGAAACGTTGCATGGGAAGGGTCAGCGGAGTTTGGAAGGAGCGACGGCATCCATGTCGGTGAAGGTCTGGTTTTCCCCGGCCATGCCCCAGATGAACTTGTAACTTCCCTGGCCGCAGCCGGAGTGGATCGACCACGAGGGCGAGAGCACGGTTTGCCCGCTCTGGACGAAGAGGTGGCGGGTGGCGGCGGGTTCGCCCATGAAGTGGGCGAGCACGCGGTCGTCCATGTCGAAGTAATGATAGATCTCGCAGCGGCGGTGGTGGGTGTGCGGCGGGAAGGTGTTCCAGACGCTGCCTTCGGCGAGTTCGGTGAAACCCATGACGAGTTGGCAGCTTTGAATGCCGTTCTCATGGATGTACTGGCGGATGACGCGCTCGTTGGCGGTGGACGGCGCACCGAGCGCCACCATGGCGGCCTCGTCGCGGGTGGCGGCGACGGTGGGATGCGCCGCGTGTGCCGGGCAGCTCAGGATGAAGAATTTCGCCGGGTTTGCCATGTCCTTGCTGGCGAAGGCGACCTCGCGCGAACCCATGCCGATGTAGATGCAGCCGAGCGGTTCCACGGCAAGGGTATTGCCATCGACGGTGACCTCGCCGGGACCACCGGTGTTGATCGCGCCGAGTTCGCGGCGCTCGAGGAAGAAGCCGCGTCCGGTCTCCTTGTGGTTGGGCAGTTCGAGCGGCATGTTGCCTGGCACCGCGCCGGCGACCACCATGCGGTCGAGGTCGGTGAAAAGCCCGTGGAAGCCGTCGGGCTGCTGGAGGGCCGGGATGAGGAAGGCTTCGCGGAGTTCGGCGGTGGTCATGCGCGCGACTTCCTGCGGGCGCGGCATGCGGCGGATGGTGGATTCAAACATGATATCTGTGGAATGGCTTGGGATCAGATCGCGATGGGAGCCTTGATGTGCGGGTGGGGGTCGTAGTTTTCCAGCCGGATGTCATCGATGGTGAAGGCGTCGATGCTGCGCACCTTGGGATTGAGCCGGAGTTGCGGCAGCGGCCGCGGCTCGCGGGTGAGCTGGAGGCGCGCCTGGTCGAGGTGGTTGGTGTAGAGATGCAGGTCGCCGAAGGTGTGGACGAAATCGCGCGGCTGGTAATTGCAGACATGTGCGACCATTTCGGTGAGCAGCGCGTAGGAGGCGATGTTGAACGGCACGCCGAGGAACAAATCCGCGCTGCGCTGGTAAAGCTGGCACGACAGCCCCGGGCGGCCGCCTTCAGGGGCCTCGTGCACGTAAAACTGGAACAGCAGATGGCACGGCGGCAGCGCCATCTGGTGGAGCTGGCCGACGTTCCATGCGGATACGATGTGGCGGCGCGAATGCGGATTGCCTAACAGGCCGTCGATGAGCAGGTGGATCTGGTCGATGCTGCGGCCCTCGGGTGTCGGCCAGGCGCGCCATTGTTTGCCGTACACCGGCCCGAGCTCGCCCTCCGCGTCGGCCCACTCGTCCCAGATGGTCACGCCGTTTTCCCTGAGGTAGCGGGTGTTGGTTTCCCCGCGCAGGAACCACAGCAGCTCGTGGATGATCGAGCGGAGGTGGAGTTTTTTGGTCGTCAGGCAGGGGAATCCGGCGCGCAGGTCGTAGCGGACCTGCCGGCCGAAGACCGAGAGTGTGCCGGTCCCGGTGCGGTCGGACCGGGATTCGCCGTTTTCCAACACGTCGCGCAACAGGCCGAGGTAGGTTTCCATGCCGGCATCAAGCCACCGGGACACCCCGCCCGGCAAGAAAGAAGGACCGGAAGAATCCGCCGCCTGCAGCTAAAAGGCAAAACCGCCCGTGCCGGCGGTGGCGGTTCCGTGGCGCGCAGCCGCGGCATGGGCGTCCAAGCCGATGCGAGGCGGGAAACCATGGGGGATCAGTTTTTCCGCTCCTTGCCCAGCTTGAATCTGCGGCGTGAGGTTTCATTCCCTTCCTCGTCGAACTGAACGGCATCGCCGTCGAGTTCACCGTTGCGGTAACCGGCCTTGAAGGAAGTCGCGCCGTTTGGGTGAAAACCCTCCGCTAAGCCGTTGAAAACACCCTTCTCAAGCGGAATTCTCCGGGCGGTCTTGCCGTTTGGAAACCGATTTCCCCACGTCCATTTGCCGCCGCCTTCGGAAATCAGGAATTCGCCACCATTGCGGTATTCCCCTGCCGGAGGCTCGGTGATGAAGAGCGGCTTTTTCGATCCTTCGAGAAAATAGTAGGCGCGGCCGACCTCCTTTCCGTCGCGGTGGAATACCGTTAGGTTCTCAATGTCGATTGCGCTGAAAGTTGCGCCCTTGGCCGTCGGGGCGACATCGGCGAAGTTGCAGCCGAATGTGGCAACACGCCGGACACCGCGGTCTTTTCCGTCACCGTCCACTTCAAATGCAAAGTGGTCGTAGTGATAACTCGTGACATCATCCTCATCCTCGTCCGGTTCATCACCACCCGCATGGGATCGAACGCGGGTTCTTTCCCTGCTGGTCCGGATGAAGTCAGCAGGGCCGTGTTCTTTGATGATTTCTTCTATCGACGGCTTCGTTTTGCATGAGGGAACAAAGGTCTGGATGGTCAGGAAAAATCCGCCGCTCATCCGCTTTGTTTGGCGGATGCTCATCAACGCGGAGTCGATTCGACCAGAGCCGTAGTCCCTGTCGAAAAACCTGTCATCCAGAAGGATCAGCCCGCCGCGTGAGTTGAGGGCGGTTACCTGATCCTCGACCGGAGCGGGTTTCAGCGAAAGCGCTTTTTCGACACCGTCCGCTTTCCATGAATCGTTTTCAGCCGGGAATGCAGCGATGCCACGCAGGCTTCCCGCGCCGGATTTCCCCGTGTTGCGGAACCACATGATGTATTCTCCGCCCGGTTTGAAATAGCCGCCATCCAGTGTTTGAAGAATTCTGAGCCGGTCCTTTTCCGACGGCTTGTCAAACGGCCGATAGAGCCTGTCCGCGTCGATCCAGTCCTTGAAGGCACGCCCGGGCTCCCCATCCAGGGGCAGGATGTACCATTCGCCCCAGGCCGCGGGCGCATTGAAATACCAGACGAAGTCCCTGTCGGTGACGTCCTCCGGGCAACGAAAGCGGAACCCATCGAATACGGCCCCATCGAGTTCCGCGGTTTCCACGCCCAATTTGACCTCAAAGCGGACTGAGCTGCCGTCGGATTTCAGTTCAATGCGGTCGAATGCCTCGGCGCGACCGGCGAGCGTCTTTTGGAGTTCCACAACTGCGGACTCCACAGCATGAAGAGGAAGCGCCAGAACCAGTGACAGAAGCAGCGGTTTCATCACTGCGGATTTTGAACGACTTGCCCGCGGCAGGCGAGCGGATTCTCTCACAGCGGATTCTCTACAGCCTACCCGATCGAAGTGATCAAGCGCTTGCCGCACGACGCGACCGCCGAACAAGCCGCCGCCCTCACCCCAGCCCGCATCGTCGCAGAGCGAAAGGTCGCGACTGGGCAAGCCATCTGAGCGCCACCCTGTCACCCTCCCCGCGTCCAGCCGAACGCCGAGGGATGAATTTAGGCGCTTACGCCTGCCAACCCCATCTCATCTATGAACGGCGCTTCAGACCCCGCTTACGCCTATCCGTTGAGCGTTTACGTTTCACAGGAGGGTGGCGGTGTCGTGGGTGTGGGCGATCGGCACCGGGAGAATCGTCAAGCGCGACCGTCTGATTCCGGGCAGGTCTATCAGCCGACAAACGGCGTCAAGCAGGTATCTTGTTAAATCTCATGGAGATGTTCATGTACGTGAGCGGCAGCGACTGCAGGCGATGGGCCGCAGCCTGCTGGCCATGCACGGCATCCATGTGAGCGGCAAGTGGTGGCAGGGCAAAACCTGGAGCAAAATCCGCAACGAGGCACCGGAGTGGGTGATCGAGCGCCTGGAGGTTTTCAGCCGCCTCATCGCGCCATTGGAAGCCGAGTCAGCGAAGCTCACCTCACAGATTGAGGCGGCGGCGGTAAACGAAGATCCGGCAGCGTCAGCAAGAGCGGCAATCCGAGGGCGCGCGCGATGCTGGTGGAAATGGTGTGGCGAATGACACGCTGGCAACCGGGCTATCACGGATTCCAGAAGTGGCTGACGGTGCCCGTCGACCCGGCGCGCGGCGGTGCGGCACGCAAGAAGGCGGTGGTCGCCATCGCCGTCGACCCGGCGCGCGGCGGTGCGGCACGCAAGAAGGCGGTGGTCGCCATCGCCCGGCAACTCGCCGTGGACCTGTGGCGCGTGTTCACCTGTCAAACCACCGCGGAGAACCTCGGCTTCGTTTACCTGCCTGATGCCGCATGACGCGGATCAATCCCAAGCCCACACCCATCCATTGCCAACCATAAGCCACTAACATTTTCCGACCGGTCGCCGCCGCAACGAAGGTCGCGCGTCTGAGAAATTCCATGAAAGTGTCAACCACGTCCGATTGCCAGATGAGACCGCTTTTCCCTTCCCCGATCCCATTC
>JALOUA010000251.1 GCA_025457625.1 Akkermansiaceae bacterium | reverse complement strand
CCATCCGTGTTTATCCGTGGTTCATTTTCCCATTAAGGATGATGGATCATCATGATACGGCGGCATCCGCCGGGTTTTTCACCGGTGCCGCGGGGCAAATCGTGTGGTTTCCGTGGCAATGGCTCAAGAAGCCGCCAAGACGGGCGGGTGTATGCTGATGCATGGACCAGGACCGGGTGGTGATCGTCGGCGGCGGGGTGATCGGCTTGTGCACGGCTTACCATGCCTTGCGCAAGGGCTTCGAGGTGGCCGTGCTGGATGGCGGGAGCGGCGACAATTGCTCGACGGGCAACGCGGGCATGATCGTGCCGAGCCATTTCATTCCGCTGGCCGCGCCGGGCATGGTGGCGAAGGGCTTGCGCTGGATGTTCAATCCGCGCAGCCCGTTTTACATCCGGCCGTCGCCGGACCCGCAACTGATCCGCTGGTGTCTGTTGTTCCTGCGTCATGCGAACGCCCGGCACGTGGAGGCATCGATGGGCCTGTTGCGGGATCTCGGGCTGGAAAGCCGCCGCTTGTTCGCCGAAATGGCGGAGGAGGAGGATTTCGGCCTGGTGAAAAAAGGACTGCTGATGTTGTGCCGCACGGAAAAGGGTTTGCATGAGGAGGCGGAGGTGGCGGAGGCCGCGCGGCGGATCGGCATCCGGGCCGACGTGCTCACCGCGTCGCAGGCCGCCGCGCTCGATCCGGAGGTGGAGATGAGCATCGCCGGGGCGGTGCATTTCCCTCAGGACTGCCATCTGGATCCCGCTCGCTTCCTGCTGGCTGTCAGGAAGCGCGTCCTCACGCTCGGCGGCCGCATCATGGATGGGGTGGAGGTGGACGGGATCGAGCGGAATGGGGACCGGATCACCGCGGTCTCGGCCGCGGGCCGGCGTTTCGAAGGCGGGCGCTTCGTGCTGTGCGGCGGCTCCCTCACCGCCCGCCTGTTAGGCAAGACGGGCATCCGTCTGCCATTGCAGCCCGGCAAGGGTTATTCGCTCACTTTGGAGAAACCGGTGCGGCTTCCGGCGCTGTGCTCGATCCTGTGCGAGGCCAAGGTGGCGGTCACGCCGATGGGTGGCAGGCTGCGGATCGGCGGGACGATGGAAGTGGGAAGCATGGACGACCGCGTGAAACCCAAACGCGTGCGCGGCATCGTGGAATCGGTTTCGGATTACCTGCCGGCGTTCAAGGCGGATGATTTCGAGGGCGTCAAGCCGTGGGTCGGCCTGCGGCCGGTGTCGCCGGACGGCCTGCCCTATCTCGGCCCCGCGCCGCATCTGGCGAACCTGTTCGTTTCCACCGGCCATGCGATGATGGGACTGAGCCTCGGCCCGGTGAGCGGCATGCTGATGGCCGACCTGCTGGCGGGCGACGCGCCGTTCCGCGACATCGGCGGCATGGCGGTGGGCAGGTTCTAACGGAACTTCCGCCGGTAGGCCAGCGGCGGCATGCCCACGGTCTGGCGGAACTGGCGGGAAAACGCCGATTGGTCCGAGTAGCCGCAGTCGAGGGCGATTTGTGCGATGGCTTGCGCGCTGTCCCGCAGTTTCGCGCAGGCGGCATCGATGCGGACTTTGACGAGATATTGCCCGGCGGAGAGCCGGAACAACGCGCGGATGCGGCGGTCGAGTTGATAGACGGACATGCCGGCCATGGCGGCGAGCGCGGGCAGGCGCAGCGCTTGGTCGAAGTGCCGGTGGATGTGGCCGATGCAGCCGGAGAGCGCGGCATAGGTTTCGCCGGTTTCGAGAGGCTGCAACAGGTCGCGGGAAATCCCGCAGATGCCGATGATCGCGCCGTCCGGGGAGCGCACGGGTTGTTTGTAGGTCAGGCACCAACCGCTGCCGCCGCCGGGGTGGAGGTGGATTTCGAGATGATCGCGGATGGCCGGACCGCCCGCGAGCAGGGCCCGGTCCTGCCCGGCGAAGGCCGTGCCGAGCGGCGGGGGAAACAACTCCTCGGCGGTGCGGCCGATCACATCGTCCTTGGTGGCCAGGCCGCAGCGTTTGGCCAGCGTGTCGTTGACCGAGAGATATCGGCCCTTCGCATCCTTGACGAAAAACACGATGTCCGGCACGCCGTCGAACAGGCGGTCCATGGGCAGCGCGGCGGCGTGCAGGGCGGATGGAGTCATGAAGGATCGGCGGGTTTCTATGCCGTTTCGGAAGCCGTGGCTAGGGCATAAGCCAAGACCCCGCGGTTAGGGTGGGTTCATGGAAATTCCATCCCTGCGCGTCATCGATTCCCACACCGGCGGCGAACCCACGCGTGTGGTCATCGAGGGCGGGCCCGGCCTCGGCGCGGGCACGATGGCGGAGAAGGCGGAAATCCTCCGGCGCGATCACGACTGGCTGCGCGGCTCGGTGTGCAACGAACCGCGCGGACACGAAGCGATGGTCGGCGCGCTGCTGTGCGAACCGCACGCGCCGGACTGCCTGTGCGGCGTGGTTTTCTTCAACAATGTCTCCAACCTCGGCATGTGCATTCACGGCACCATTGGCGTGATGGCCACGCTCGCGCACATGGGCCGGATCCGCGCCGGGGCGCATCGTCTCGACACGCCCGTCGGCGTGGTGACCGCCACGCTGCACGACGACGGCCGCGTGGAGGTGGAGAATGTTCCCAGCCGGCGCACGGCCGCGGGAGTGTCGGTGGACGTGCCGGGCTGGGGAAGCATCACCGGCGACGTGGCATGGGGCGGCAACTGGTTTTTCCTGATCGACCGCCAGGGGCCGGAAGTGCGGCCGGAAAACATCGGCGCGCTCACGGATTTCACATGGGCGGTGAGGCAGGCGCTGGAAGCCGCGGGCGTGACCGGCGACGACGGCGCGTGTGTGGATCACATCGAGTCGTTCGGTCCGCCGACGGATCTGACAACTTCCGACAGCCGGAACTTCGTGTTGTGTCCCGGCAAAGCCTACGATCGCTCGCCCTGCGGCACCGGCACCAGCGCCAAGCTGGCCTGCCTGCATGCCGATGGCAAACTGCGCGCCGGCGAGGTCTGGCGGCAGGCCGGCATCGTGGGTTCGGTGTTCGAGGGAAGCTTCGGCGTTCTAACAGATGGCACGGTCCTGCCGCGCGTCACCGGCCGCGCCTGGGTGAACGGCGAGTCCGTCCATCTGTTTGATCCTGCCGATCCGTTCCGCCACGGCATCCCGGTGCTCATCGGTTGGGACGCGTGGCGCTGATCGCGGCCAGCGCGCTCCGGTGCCGAAGAAATGGGTGAGCGGAACTTGGCTTCATCATCTGGACGGCAAAATCGACGAGCCTGCCAACGCAATATCCCTAAACCATCATCAGGAGGATGTATCCGGATGTCTTGACGGGGACGAACCGACCACTTCGATGGAGGCGCTCCGTTGTGGTTCAGCGTCACCTCGAACACCCCGTTCCCTGGCTCCTTGTATTCTCCTGCATTGTGGTTGGTGAAGTGTCGATCGGAGTATTCGACAATCTTACCGTCTTCAAAGAGGTGGAAATTCCCTGACGGGCAGAGACAGACTTCTTGATCATCGTTCTTCCATACACCTTCGATTGGCCCGGGAACCGGCCGCGTGAGAATCCAGGTCACCAGCAGTGCGCCTGTGGCTGGAAGGGATAGCAACACTATGCGCCTCATCGCTTGAATTCTTGGGGCAACGTTGAAGGGAATGGCGGCGCCGGTGGGAAGCCCCGAATTTAATCAGACGGCTTCCTCGGCGTCGCCATCTCCGCCTTATTCGCCGGTTTTTCGGTTACATCTCCGGGTCGCGTCTCCTTCCACATTAAGTGACCCTTGAGGTAATATGGGAATATTGTCTCTACTTCATAAGGTTCGTTCGCAAGTGCCTTAGAGATGGATGTTCTGATCACTCTGGCTTCCCAAATCTTGCGATCGTTGAAATCATCGGCATTCTCAAGATCATGCGCATTCGTCAGCAAAGATTCGACGCTGAGCGCCCATTCATCTCCCGCTCCAATTCCTATAGTCAGCCAAGATCTGCCAAGTCCGCCCCCTCCATCAAGAATCTCCTCATCTTCTGGAAGCCCAATCTCTTCGTCTACCTGGTCGAGCCAAGTCAACTCATCTGTTCCTGGTTCCAACTTTTCGATCATCGAGAGAAGCTTCACAACCTTAGCGGGATATTCCGTGTCCGTATTCTGGTCTTGTTCAGAAGACGGCTGCGACTTCTCACTTTCGCACCCCAGCGCTAGGAACATGATCGGTAAGTATGCTAAAAGTTTCATTTTCTTTGCGAACGTCAGTCGTGAGCCACGCGCGGTAGCGCGTTGGCTCGACGAAATTGTTCGCTATTTGTTTTCTTGCTTCATTTTTGGAAGGAGGTCGGCAGGGATCGTTGTCTTCCATACAAAATGCCCCATCTTGTTGATGTAGCCTGTTTCTATACCACGAGTCGCCGCGGCCAAGCCATGACGAAAAGGCTCCGCCATTCTAAACTCAGGCGGGATAGCAAATTTCCCTGTTTGATCGATATAGCCCCACCGATCTTCACCATCTGTCCCTCGGATTCTAACGTTGGCGAAGCCCTCGGAAAATGGATCCGCCCACCCTCCATCTGGCACTGAAAACACGAGTTGACCGCTACGATCTATGAACGCCATCTGTCCCGTCTCCACCGTTACGCGAGCCAAGCCCTCCGAGAACTCCCAAGCTAAGCGAAACTTTGGCGGAATCACAAACTTTCCAGACGGATCGATATACCCGTAACCCTCTTTTGTGCTGACGACTGCGATACCCTTTTTGAAAGAAGATGCGCTCTCGAAACTGAAATCTATTACTTGCTTTCCAGACTTATCAATATATCCCCAAAGAAACTCGCTTTCTCCTGGCTCAGGTTTGTTCGCAATGCGTTTGCTGACGCAAGCCATTCCCTCAGAATAATTGGTGGCTTGGGAAAATGCAGGATAGAAATTGAGACAGGACTCAAAAGGCTCGTTGATGGCAAAGCCGTGGTAATTCCTGTCCTGGTGATGAATGCTTCGATGCCATCTTCCCATGAGTTGCCGGAGAGTTTGAGCCAACTCACGTATCAGAATGCGATCAGCATCCGGAATGACCCGGACTTCAATCATGATATCGAAAC
>JALOUA010000250.1 GCA_025457625.1 Akkermansiaceae bacterium | reverse complement strand
CGAATTCGCGGAAGGGGAAGGGTTTGCGGACGTCGGACATGATCGGGAAAGGCGGCGGACTGTGGCGGCACATTTCCGGCTTGAAAAGAAAAACCCCGGCAGGGTCCGTAGAGTCCGGACAAGTCACGGATCAGAGTCAGCGAGTTGCCTCCATTCATGGGTTTCCAAATCGAGCGAGTAACGTCCGGTATGATCGGAGATCCTGGTGTCTCCAGCCGCTTCAAGAGTCAGGACTTTGCCGCCGGAAACCAGGATGCAAGCATCTGTGATTTGCGCACGGTGGCTGTAAATCCAGCCAGGTGATTTTCCCCGGGTGCTCACGCGTTCGATCCGCCATGTTTCCGTGTGCAGGCGATAGACCGGCGTTTGGAAATGCTGGGCGTTTTGTGTGTGCCGGTATCCCAAACTCCCGATGATGTAGATCCACGGTCCGACCAGCGTCGCGGAGTGAAAATCCGTCGGCGGAAATACCTCATCCGGATAACCGAAAATCTCGAACCCGCCCTTGCCGTCGTGAACGAAGACCTCGTTGTAGATGCAGAAATCCGGATCGTAGTGGTCTTCGTGCTCCCCGGCGATTTCGACGAAACGTCCGTCGGGCAGGACGGTCAGGGACATGCCAAGGCGATGATGGCACCAAACAGGATTGTTTCGCTCGAAGGACTCATCACCGAACCGGCCGGCTGCCTGATAGGCTTCCCAACCGCAGCGGACCATCGCGTCCCAGTAGGGTATCCGCATGCGCTCGGGATTGGCGTTTCCGAACCTTCGAAAACGCCCTGCGAAATATTCCTCCTTGCTGACCGACAGTTCTTCGGTCGTGTCGAGGCCGACCAGCTTGCGCCGCTGTTCGGCTTCGAGTTCGGCGGCATCGGCGCCGAGTTCCATCAATGTCCGGATGATTTCCGGGTGGGTGGCGTCGTGCATCAAGCCGAAGCCGTAATGACATTGCCATTTCCAATCCGCGCCGGCGGCAATCAGCGCCCGGAAGCAAGCCGGCGCGCTATTAGTTACAGCTTCGACAAGGGCGGGATTGCCCGATCTGTCTTCCTGCCCGATGTCGAAACCCTGCCCAATAAGCCATTGGAGCATTGCGGCGTCGTCGCGATCAATCGGGTAATGCATCGGTGGCTTGCCGCAGCGCCCGGTGGCCTTGCGGTTGGCACCACGGGAGAGAAGCAATCCTGCTTTTTCCGTATCACCCGCCTGAATCGCGAGAAGCAAAGCGGTCCGTTCCCAAAAGTCGGTGGTTTCCATGTTGCCACCTTGATCAAGAAGTTCACCAACCTCGCCCAAGCTTCCCAATGCGACCGCGCGATGCAGCGTTGTCCATTGCAGCGGACCAGGATCGGCACCATGCCCAAGGATCTTGGCAACGGCATCGAATAGTCCTCTGCGCGAAAGCACACTGAGCGCGGATTCCCCATGGTCGGATTTTCCATCGACCGGTGCACCGGCGGCAAGCAAGAGGTCGATAACATCCTCCCGCCCGCCACAGGAAGCCAATGTCAGCAGCGTGTAACCATGGGCCGAGCGATAGTGAACCTCCGCGCCGCAAACGATCAGCAGGCGGATCTTGTCGCAGTTGGTGTCCTCGTTCTGAATCGCCAGCGCAATGAGTGGCTCATCTTGGTTGCCGTATCGTTTACCACTGGCATGCACGTTCGCGCCGCGATCGAGCAGTAATTGAACAATCTCCGGGTCGGTGTTTGGGCTCAGGCAAGCGGCGATGAGCGGTGTATGGCCCGTTTTATCGTCACGGGTTTCGAGATCGGCACCGTCATCGAGCAGTCGCAGGAGCTCGGCCAGGTCGCCGTCCCGGGCCACTTGGTGGATTTTTGCCATGCGGAATCGAATCACACTCTGGAAACGATTTCAAGATCGCATCGCGGATGCGCAGCTTGCGGAACTGGATGGGCGAGCCCTCGCTTTCGAGGCAGAGGTAGCCGGTGGCGGGATCGCAGGCGGTGCCGCCGGAGACTTCCCCGCCGTTCACCCACAGGCGCACTTCGCCGTTGATGGCGCGGATGTAGTATTGGTTCCACTCGCCATGGCCCTTGGCCAGATGCTTGCGCGGAAAGCTGCGGCTGCCATTGGGCGAGAGCGGCGGAAACGGAGTCATCTTCACTCCCACGGCAAAGACGTCGCCATTCGTGCCGAACCAGTCGGTGGGTTTGCCGGCGGCTTTCATCCGATCCGTGAACGCGTGATCAAGGATTTGCACCTCGATGCCCTGGGGCAGTCCGGGTTTGCCGGCGGCGGTGAGTTTTCCGATGGATTCCGGCGTGGTCCACACGAAGACACCGGAGTTGCCGGCGGGTTTCTCATGCATCCATTCCACGACGATCTCGAAGTTGGTGTATGGCTTCACGCTGCGCAGGACACTGACCGGCTGGCCGGTGCAGTGGAGGACGCCATCCTTCCAGGTCCAGGTGTCATCGGCACTGTTGACTTTCGCGAAGTCGGCTTCGGTTAGATCGCGGAAACCGGGCGCGCTGTCGTCGATGAACGGGCGGATGGGTTCTTGCGGGAGGAATTCCCTCAACTTTGCGATGTAGCCATCGACGCCGCCCTTGAGCTCGCCGAGGTCGCCGGAGAGTTTGTTGCCTTCGGAATCGAGCACCCAGATGGTAGGATAGCCGCCGGCGAGGTATTTCTTTTCGAGTTCCGCATTCTGCTTCTTCAACTCGGGCGGCTGGGCTTTTTTCCGGGGAATATCGACTTCCATCAGGACGAAGTGCCGTTTGGCGAAATCCATGAAGGACGGTTGGGAAATGACTTCCTTTTCGAGTTTCTTGCACCAGCCGCACCAATCGGAGCCGGTCAGATAGATGAAGATCGGTTTGCCTTCGGCTTTCGAGCGGTCCTTGGCGGCCTGCCAGTCCGAGGTCCAGCCATCGGTGGCGGCCAGCGACATGACAATGGTGGCGGTCCAAGCCGCGAGGGTGGCGGGCAGTCGGTGGATCATGATGTGTTCGGTTCAACCGTTGAGGACCCAGCCCTCGCGATAGTGGCGCTTGAGCAGGGGATTGGCCTCGGCGTGGTTGGTGACCACGCCATTGGCGCCATCATACTCCAGGGTTTCGCCGGTGCGGTAGGCGACCAACCCGAGCAGCATCTGCTCGATCAGGTGCGAGTGGTATTCGAAGTCGCAGCAGGTGCTTTTGGACGGGTCCTTGCAGGCATCGAGCCAGTTCTGGTGGAACTGCCCGATGGGCGGCAGTTGTCGCTCCGCGCTACGGGGCTTGTAGTAGCTGAGATCGGCGTCCTTGCCGTCCGGTATGAGCAGGCGGCGCGTGTAATCGCAGATGATGAAGCCTTGGGTTCCCTGAAACATCACGCCATGGCCGATCTGGTCGAAATCGATGAAAGGCCGCGGGTTGCGCGGCAGCGATCCGCCCTGGTGCCAACTCACCCGGATCGGTCCGCGCCAGTCATTGGCGGGGTGTTCGAAATGGGCTTCGAGCAGGACGGGCGTGACTTCCGGATTGTAGGCCTCACCGGTCGCGCGGATCGAGGTGGGCAGGGTGCCGTCCACGCCATTCCAGAGCATGTCCATCATGTGGCTGCCCATGTCGCCGATCTGGCCGACGCCCCAGTCCCAGAACATGTTCCATTCGAGGCAATTGGCTCCGGGGCCGCCGGAGAAGTATCGCGGGTTGTAGGGTCGCACCGGCGAGGGGCCCAGCCAGAGGTCCCAGTGCAGGCCGGCGGGGGGCTTGCCGGCGGCCGGGAAGTAGCCGTCGCGGCGGATCTTGCGGTTGCCCCAGCCGACGGCGGATTCCAGCCCGCCGATGGCGCCATCGAGGATCATTTCCTTGATGCGCGCATAGTTCGGCTGGGCGTGCATCTGGGTGCCGACCTGGGTGGCGAGTTTGCCTTTTTTCCCGAGCCAGTTCTGCCGCACGATGCGGGCTTCCTCGACGCTGATGGCGAGGGGCTTTTCACAGTAAACGTGGAGGTCGCGGTTGAGCGCCCAGTTCGAGATGAAGGCGTGGTGGTGGTCCGGCGTGCAGATCACCACGGCATCAAGCCCCTTGTGTTCGAGGCACTGGCGCCAGTCGGTGTAGGTTTTGGCACCGGGGAACGCGGTCAAGGCATGCTCGAAAAAGGCCTCGTTGATGTCGCACAAGGCGACGACACTTTGTTCCTTGAGCCAGCCGTAATGGGCGAGGGCCCGCCCTGAGACGCCAATGAGCGCGATGTTGAGCCTGTTGTTGGGCCCGTTGGCGGCCCTCAAAATCCCGCTGGGCAGAATGGAGAACCCCGCCGTCGCCATGGCCGAGGCGTTGAGGAAACCGCGGCGGTTCATGGCGGGAGCGGGGTGTGTTGGGGGCGGCGGGCGGGATGCCCGCGCGACGTTTTCAGAGCGGCTTGCCGAAGACTTCCACCTCGATGTAATGGTTCATCTCGTTGGAGGTGTTGCCATTGCTGAAGAGGCGGATGAAGCGGCCCTTGGCACCCTTGCCATCGACGAGCAAACCGAAGCGGGTTTCCACGTAGGGGCGGTCGCTGCCTTTGCCCATCTTGGCGGAGTCGTCGTAGTCGTTGTTGAAGAGGGTGGTGACACCGGTCTTGAATTCCGGATCATCGGAAACCTGGATGACCACGTCATGGTAGGCGCGTTTCTGCGAATGGAAGTGCCAGACCCAGATGGCGGAAATCGCGGCGCTTTGCTCGAGGTCGATCTGCACCCACTGCATCCCGTCGAGCAGCTCGACGAAGTATCCCTCGCCGGCTTCCTTGTCGCCGTCGGTGATGAGCGTGAGGTCGCCGATGATCGGGGCGTCGTCGCTGCTGGTGACGGGTTTGCCTTTGGAGAGCAGCACGGTGCCTTCGGGAACGAGGAACTCGGGGGCTTTGGCGGGAGCCTGCACGAGGTTGGGCACGTTGATCGGGCGCGGGGTGCCCTCGATGAGTTCCGGCGGCAGCTCGGTGGTGAGCGGCACGCCGCCGGGGGTTCCGGCCGGGCCGGATGGGGCGGCGGCATCGCTGGCCGCCGGTGCTTCGGCGGGGGTTTCGGATTTCTTGCCGCAACTGGTGATGGCAAGGGCGGTGATGGCGCAGAGGGCGGTGATGGTCAGTTTGTGTTTCATACGGAGAGGTGTTCGGTTTTGAGTTCGATGGGCTGTTTGGTGAGGGCGGAGGGATTGACCCAGAAGATGGGGGCCTCGCTTTCGAAGGCGTGGCGGGCGTCGCAGTTGAGCGTGGCCTTGCCGCGCACGGCGTCGAAGAAGTTTTCCAGGTGCGGCTGGTGGGCGGGCTTGTTGAATCCGCCGGGAAGGTCATACACGTCCGGTGCGGCGGATTCGTAGGAAGCCACCGCATCGGCGGACGGCTCGGGCTTGGGCGGCGCGGGCTTGCGGACGAGGTAGCCCTTGTCCACAAGCGGGCCCCAGTCCGGCACATGGTCGCCGCTTTCGCGATAAATGGCCGATGTGGCGGCGATTTCCGAGATGCGGATCGAGGCCTCGGTGCCCATGAAGCTCTCGTAAAATCCGAGGCCGTAGCTGGTGGTGGTGAGCACCTGATAGAACGCGCGCACCTCGCCCTGCGGGGTGTCGTAATCGAAGATGCACATCACGTTGTCGAAGTGCTCGCGGTTTTTGAAGTAGGAATTCCCGCCGGAGGCGTAGACGCGCTTGGGTGGGGTGCCGAGGAACCAGTTGAAGATATCAATCTGGTGGGCGCCAAGGTCGGAGATCGGACCACCGGAGAGATCGCGATAGACGCGCCAGTTGAGATACTGGTGCATGTCCTTGAATCCATACTGATTGAGGATATCGTCGGGCACGATGATGGATTTGGCGATCTTGGCGCCACCAATGTCCCGGGATGAGCCGAGCGAGCGGTTCCACTGGCCATTTGCGTTGACGATCTGGCCGCAGATCTTGTTGCCGTTGATGAGGCGGTTGTAGGTGAAGCGGTAGCGTGGGTTGGAGCGGCGCTGGTGGCCGATCTGGCAGAGCTTGCCGGTTTTTTCCATGGCGCGGACCATGTCGCGGGCTCCGTCGATGGTGTTGGACATCATTTTCTCACAATAGACATGAAGGCCGGCTTCGAGGCATTTCACCGTATGTGGCGAGTGCCAGAAATCGGGCGTGGCGACGATGGCGGCGTCGAGTCCCTGCTCTTTGGCGAGCATCTCATCGATATCGGTGTGGAAACTGGCACCTTCGGCAAACGATATGCCACGGCTGGCGGAGCGGTATTTGTCGATGCGGTTTTTCGAAATATCGCAAACGGCCTGAATGCGGAGGCCGGGAATGTTTTTCAGACACTCGAAGAGCACTTCGGCCTGCTTGCCGAAGCCAACGAGAGCGACGTGGATGGCGTCCGTGCCGGAGGCGGATTGGTTGGCGGCGCGGAGGATGTTGGGCGCGCCGAGCACGAGGCCCGCGCCCGCGCCGGCGAGTGACTTCGAAAGGAAGCCGCGGCGGGAGAGGTTGTTGGGATCTGTGTTCATGGGAGTTACCATTTCTTGAGTATAGCCAGACGGTTGTGCGGCGCAAGGGCGAGCGCCATGACAATCATGATCATGTGGGTGCCGAGCCATGCGACGCCGCCGTCTTCCTTGATCAGGATGAGGCCCCAGGTGAGGCTGATGTAAAGCAGGCCGAGCACGAACAGCGAGCTGCGGTAGGCGACACCGAGCAGGATGGCCACGCCCAGGATCAACAGCGCGGGTCCAAGCAGCTTGTCATAGAGCGGCAGGCCGAAACCCGGCATCAGGGGTTCGCTTTGGAATTTGGCCATCAGCGGCTTGGGCACTCCGTGGTAGTTTTCCAAGGCATAGTATTTCATCGACGCGCCTGCGGTCAGCCCCTCTTCGTTGGGCACGCCGTCCACAGTGACCACTTGATCGCCGGAACGGGTGCCGGCGAACTTTTCGATGCCGGTCTGGACGGCGCGCACGCCCAGCCAGACGCGGAGCAGCAGGGATCCGTAAACGAGGGCGAGGGT
>JALOUA010000028.1 GCA_025457625.1 Akkermansiaceae bacterium | reverse complement strand
TCCGCCAGCAGGTGCAGCGAGCTGTTGTAGAAATTCGTCTTGATGCCGGTGCGGGCGTAAATCTCCTTTTCCGGCATCAGCGCGTGCATCGCCTCGGCCATGCCTTCGAAGCGCGGGTCGCGGTATTGGTGCGGCATGCCTAACAAATCGCCGCCCGGACCGATCAGCCCGTGGTCGCAGCCCCAGGTGTCGATGCCGATGGAAACGATCGAGTCGCCGTGACGCTCGACGGCGCGGCGCAGGCCTTCGAGGATCTCGCGATACAGCCCGAGGATGTTCCAGAACGAGCCGCCGGGCAGGTCGGTGCCCGGATTGTCGAAGCGGTGCACCTCTTCAAGTTCGAGTTTCGAAAAATCCGTGGTGGCGGCGATGACGCGGCCGCTGCCCGCACCCAGGTCCACGGCGATGTAGGTTTTTGGTGTCATGAAAGTAGGGGGTTGTGCCCGCCAGCGTTTTGAAAAGAGCGCCGCAATGCAATCCATAATCCTGGGCGCCGGAGCAAATGGGAATGCCCATCTTCGTCCCGTCGTTGCCGCCAATCGCGCGGCAATGCGGCCGCATCAATAATCGGCCACCGGGCTTTGGGTGGGGCCGGGGTTTGCGGATTCCGGGAATTCGGCGGCGAGGGTTGTTAGAGAGTGAAGGGTATCGGCCCACTTTTTTTCGGACCATTGCAGCGGCGGGTGGAGTTTTTTGCGGCGGAAGCGGTCGATGCGGCCGCGGGCGTCGTCGCGCATCGAGAGCGGCAGCTCGGCGATGGCTCGGGCGGCGGTTTGCGCGGTCTCGCCGCGGTGGCAGATCATGGCGAGGTCGTTGCCGGCCCGGATGGCGAGTTTCACATCCTCGCCGCGGCCGTGGCGGCTGGCGATGGCCCCCATGTCGAGGTCGTCTGTTAGAACGAGGTGCTTGTCGAAGCCGAGTTGATCGCGCAGGAAGCGGCGGATGACGCGCGGCGAGAGCGAGGCGGGGAATTCCGGATCGATGAGGGGGAATTCGACATGGGCGAGCATGATCGCGTCGAGCTCGGGCATCAGCGCGGTGTAGGGGATGACGTCCTCGCGCAGCAGTTCTTCGAGCGTGGCCCGGGACGTGGGCAGGTCGTGGTGCGGGTCCGCCAGCGCGCGGCCGCCGGCGGGGAAATGTTTGCCGCAGGTGGCGATGTATCGTTTGCGATGCCAGCGGTTCCAGTGGCCGGCGAAGTCGATGACGCGCTGCGGGTCGCGGCCCCAACTGCGGCCGCGCAAGGCGTTGGGTTCGCCGGGGAAATGATCGAGATCGAGCACCGGCGCGAAGTTCAGATTGAACCCGAGCAGGCGCAGCAGGTCGGCGCTGAACACCGCGGCATCGGCGGTCATGCCATAATCGGCGCGGGCGGCGAGTGCCGGTGCGGAGGGCGCGGCGGGAGCGATGGCCGCGGTGCGCGTGACGCGGCCGCCTTCCTGGTCGATGGCGATGATCGGACTGTCGTAGGAAAGATCGCGGAGGTCGTCGGTGAGTTTGCGCGTTTGTTGCGGAGTGACGATGTTGCGGGTGAACAGGATGTATCCCGCGGGCTGGAGCTTGCGGAAAAGCGCGGCCAGGTCCGGCGTGAGTTCCGGTCCCGGAATGCCTAACAGGAGTAGCGAGCCATCCATCATCCGCGCGAGGACATCACAGGCGCGGCCGGATGTCGATCACGGTCGCGGGACGGGCTCGCACATTTCGCCGAGCGTGCGGCCGGCGGTGAGCACCTCGAAGTCGTCGTAGCCGGGTTTTTCCGCGGGCGGCCAGAACACACCGGCGGCGATTTGTCCGGTGATCCACTCCGCGCATCGTGCCGCGGCTGTCAGGTCGGGTTGGGTGAAGTTGCCCCATTCCTCCAGCGCCACATTGGCCTCGGTCGCGCCGAGATGGAAATAACAGGGCGATGGAATCACGCCGTGACTTTCCTTCAAAGCAAGCGCGTAGAGCGGCAGTTGCAGGTTGCTCCAGCGGTGGGGCGTGCCATCGGCCGTGTCATGGATGACCGGGCTGTCAACCGGCAGGTGCGCGGGCAGCACGGTGGAGGAAACGATCTTGCTGCGATGCGCCTTCTCGACGCCGCCGATTTTCCCGGTCTTGTAATCGATGACGCGCAGCGCGCCGGTTTCCCGGTGGCGGTCGAGGCGGTCGTAGGTGCCGCGGATCAACCACGGGCCGATGCGCAGTTCGAATTTCGTTTCCACTTCGATGGTCTCCCAGCCTTGCGCGCGGATGACGGCTTGTTGCCGTGCGAACCACAGCAGGCGCTGGCGCAGCGATTCGGTTTGCAGCCGCACCGCCAGCGGGGCCTGCGCGCCGAACCATTCGCCGGTCACTTCGTCGAGCAGCGCCGAGAGCCGGTCGTGGAGCGCGGCTGTGTCTGTTAGATCGTGCGCCGCCGGATCGGCGCCCCAGCGTTCGAGGATGTCATGGGCGACGGAGCCGAAGTCGCGTGCGTTCCACTCGATGCGGCCGGGCTCGGTGGTTTGCATCCGGAGCGCGTGTTTCAGATAGAAACGGAACGGGCAGGCGAGCCAGGTGGAGAACGAAGTGACGCTCAACTGGAGCGGGACCTCCACCACACGCGGTTTCCACATCCAATCCGCGTGCCAGCGCATGCCGGCTTCCGGCGGTTCGACACCCCGGAACAGGAAGGCGACGCGCTCCGGCAGTTCGTCGCTCCCGGCGGCCAGCAAGAGCCGCGACGGCAGCAACGCTTCGCCGCCGGCCCCGGATTTCGCACAAAACACCTCGACCCGCCCGCCATCGCGCCGCGCCTCAAGCATTGCCTGATAGAGAAACGCGTCGCGCGCCGCGCGGTCGGCGTCGCGGGTGAGCCCGAGCATGCCGCAGGCGTTCTCGCCGAGGAACGGATCGCCTGATTTGCGTGCGGGCACCTTGCCCTCGTTCATGCCGCAGAGAACCAGATGAGCGCCGGGTTCATATAACAACTCCAGCCAGCCCTGCACATCGAGCACGCGGCCGTCGGGCGGCTGCGGAGCGGGTGCGGGGATGTCGTCGAGCATCAGTGAGAGCCAGAACACCGGATCGCGCCGGACCTGCCGCACCAGCGGGGCGGCGGCATCCAGCCAAGCGCCGAACACCGCGGACTCCTCGGCTGGCATGAGATCCAGCAGCTCTCCCATTGCCTCGATGAAACCGCCATGGAGGAACCGCGCCCGGCGTTTTTCCAACGATTCCGCCGTGCGCAGCACCTCGTGCGCGTTGTCGCGCCACGCCTCGGAGCGGAACCTCACGGTGTCGATGCGCTGGCGCAGGTCATCGGTGCGGATGACCATCCAGTCGTTTCTCAATCTGGCGAGCAGTTCCGCCTTCACGCTGCGGCTGCCGTCGATGAGGTTTGAGGTTTCGGGCATCGCCAGCAGCCCGGCCATGGTCGCGAGTGTGGGATCCGCGAGCCATGCGTTCCATGTTTTCAACCAGCGTGCGAGGCCGGTGGTCACCGGTTGCGCGGCGGGATGAAACGCCGTCCATCCGGCGCGTGTGAAAACCCGTGCCAGTTCGTCGCCGGTGTCGCGGTCGGCGCAACCCAGCGCGACTTCGCTGGAGGGCAGTTGTTGCTCCGCCACCACGCGCAGCGCCTCCGCCGCCTCCTGCCGCGGATCGGCCACCAGATGCACCGCGCCCCGCGTGCCATCAGGCCATGGCAGGGGCCGCCGCGTCCAGCATTCCAGCGGTTTTCCGAGAGGTGAAAACGCCTCTGCTTCGCAGGGAGGAGCGGCGATCAATGCGGTGACCGGCCCGTTCCACGCAAGCAGCGCCATTTCTAACAGCGGCGGCGCACCGGTGATTCCCGCAAGGACCACCGCGTTGATGCCATCGGGCAGACGGATTCCCTCTGCAAGCACCCTGCTGCGGCTTTGCAGGCCCCATGCGGCGAGTGTGCGCTCCATGCCGTTTTCGAGGCGCGCCAGCGCCTCCCACCTGCCGGATTCGATCGATTTGGAAAGCATGCGGGCCGCGGCGGCGAGGGTGAGGCCGTTTTCCTGGAGCGCGCGGCGGAGGCTGGTCAATTCCGCCGCGAGTCCGCCACTCCATTCGCCCGTGGTTTCGGGTGCTTCGGGGAAAAGATCCTGCAAAGCCTGCCAATCGCTGATGCTCTCCAGCGTTTCCATCCATGCGAGGCGCTCCATCCAATCCACCGCCACGGATGGCTCGGGCGTGCGCAGCAAGGCTCCGGGCGTGGCGATTTTCGGCGCAAGCAAGGCACCTCCGGCCTGTTCCGCGAGCGCCTCGCGCAGCCGCCTGCCGGCCTGTGACGTCGGCACCACCACCAACGCGTGGGGCAGGGCGTCGCGCCGTGCCAGCAGCCATTCCGCCGCCTTCGGCAGAAACGGTCCGTCCCATCCCAGAAACTCACGCGTCGTCATCGGCCCGAGCATCCTTCACCCCATGCCGGGTGAAAATGAAATTATGCGCCCGGTGTCTTCTGCCACGGGCCGCCGCCGGGAACCTCTTCAACCCGTCGCCCGCAAGACCCGCAAAAACCGAAAAGGTGCCATCAAAAGTCCACATGCAATAAATATCCGTTAGATCCACAGGCGCCGCCGGCCCGCGCTTCATTTTCCGTCAGTGCCACGAACGCGAGTTGGGGATCGGTGAAAATCACGTTCATGAGTAGGCGGTCATCGATTCCAGCCGGGCCTTTCCGTCCCGCGACATGGTGCGCGGCGATCCGCCGCTGCATGATCGCGATATGGACCAGCTGATGCGGTCCATCACTTCCCGGAAGTCAAATCCCGCGCTGCCGACATTCAACCCCCATGTTCCGGCCTTGCGGGCCAGATGAAGAACCTCCGCGGCATGCAGCAATGCCTTCGATGGCATGCAACCGCGCAAAATGCACAGGCCGCCGACCTCCTTCCCGCCATCGATCAACACAGTGCGGAGTCCCGCATCCGCAGAGGACCGGGCGGCCGGGAATCCACCGCTGCCTCCCCCCACCACTGCCACGTCGTAGTCGTATGGATCCCCGGAGCCGTTCATTCGGGAATGATGGCCGACGATTGGGAAAAAGACAGGAAGCCCTCCTATCAATCCGTGAAAAGCATGACTCTTCCATAGGGAATTTCATTAGACGGCTTGCGGTGGTTTCCTATTGCCAATGCGCGTCTCCGGCAGTTGCGCTGCGGTCTGACGGGGCCAAGGTGAATTCATGGCCTCACACTCCGGGTGCCTTTCACGATATTTCCACAATGCAAGTGCGGCAACCGGCTCCGCGGGAAAACGCCGGATCCATCACCAAACCATGAAAGGAATGCAACAATGAACCGAGACGCATATTTGAAAAAACTGAAGGCCCGGCTGGATGAATGGAACGCCGAGCTCGAACGCATCGAAGCCAAGGCCCGCGGAGCCGGACAGGATGTCCGGATCCAATACGAAAACGAGATCAAAGCCATCCGGGGCCAGATGGACGAAGCCCGGTCGCGATTCGATGAAATCCAGTCCGCGGGGGAGGAAAAGTGGCAAAACCTCAAGGAGGACGCCGAGAACTTCTGGAAACGCGTCAACAACGCCGTGGAAGACGCCAAGGCGGCCATGACCCGTTGACGCGGCTGGCATGAATCCCGGCATCCAGCCAACCGATCACATGAAATCACAGGACTCGCACCGGAATTGCCATGCATGGCGTGCCCTCTCCGGAAAAGCCGACTCATAACACGAAAGGGCCCCCCGCCGTGAACATCGCTTCAGGGATCAATGGCGTGAAATCGGACAAGAACTCGCCGACCGCGGGTTTCGCCGGCTTCCGCCATTACTCATGGCCCTACAGTTGGCATCACAACGCGACTTGTTATTATGACAACAACCGGCCCGCCCGGTGGACTCGGCCCCACACCGGCGATGCCGTGGTGAAAAGCGCCATCGAGGAGCGCTTGTTCCGGCATCCGTTCCTGAACGCGGATCACATCGAGGTCTCGGTGAGCAGCGGTGTCGCCACACTCACCGGACAGGTCGGGGGCTGGGGCGCACAGCGTGATCAACAGGCTTCAGGTCGAGCAGCCCCGGTTACGCTTGGCTTGTCATACGGCGGCTCCCGGGATTTGGGCCCGCGCGGGCGGCCAATCCACACAACCCACAAACCAAGGAAAACACCATGTTACACAAAGCCAAAACACTCGGAAAATACAAACTGCACAGCTTGGACGGCGAGATGGGCCGGGTTAACGACTTCTACTTCGATGACGAGCGCTGGACGGTGCGCTATCTGGTCGCCGACACCGGAAACTGGCTGAGGGGCCGCCTGGTCCTGATTTCGCCGTATGCGCTCGTCGCCGCGATCAAGGACGAAGGGCACATCGCCGTGCACCTGACCAAAAACCAGATCGAGGAAAGCCCGTCAATCTCCAGCGACAAGCCCGTTTCACGGCAGTTCGAGGAGGACTACCATGAGCACTATGGTTGGAGTTCCTACTGGGGTGGTCCCTTCGCCTGGGGCGCCTATCCGTATCCCTATCCCGCTCCTGCGGCGGCCATCAGGAAGGTGGAACGCTCCGCAGGAGATCGGGAAAACGAGTGGGATCCCCATCTGCGCAGCGTCCGAAAGGTCACCGGATACCACGTTCAGGCCAGTGACGGCGAAATCGGCCATGTGGACGATTTTGTCATCGACGACTTCACCTGGGCGATCCGTTACCTCATTGTGGACACCCGGAACTGGTGGCCCGGGAAGAAGGTGCTTGTCTCGCCACTATGGATCGAACGGGTGAGCTGGAGCGAGGCGAGGGTGTTCGTCAATCTCACGCGCGAGGCCGTCAGGCAGGCTCCCGAATACACGGGCGATTCGGTGCTCAACCGTGAATACGAAACCAGCCTGCACGGCCACTACGGGCGCGAGGGCTACTGGATTTCGGAAGAACAGGAAAAGGACAAGGCCGCTTCCGATTCATGAACCCACCCATCCACACGCATCATCATGAAGGACAAAATTTATAAAATCATCGAAGTCACCGGAACCTCGGACAACAGCATCGAGGAGGCCGTCAACCTCGCTCTTGAGCGCACCGGCAAGACCATCCACAACCTCAGCTGGTTTCAGATCGTCGAAACCCGGGGCAACATCGACAACAACAAAGTCAAACACTGGCAGGTGACGGTCAAGATCGGCTTCGCGCTGGATTGAGCTCGGGGCCTCCCATGTCATCCGGATCCGCAACAGCCCGCGCATGGAAGTGTGCCGGGGAACCTGCCTTGACGGAGGTAGACCGGGCCGCGGGCGGATCGAATGGTTTTTCAAGTGGCTCACAAGCCTCCTCGGCTGCCGCCGTCCGATGGCGGAATCCCCTCAGGGCGCGGCCATCCGGAGACACAGCGCGTCCGAACACTCGAAACACCCGACCGCGCCTTCATTCCAAAACATCAATCGGCAATCCCCTGTGGCGGTCTTTGCGCCTTGGCGATTGAAATTTCTTCTTCCATCTTTCCCGCGCATGGCGCGCCAGTACAGCCTCCACAAATCCACTCCGTCGCACGCCTCCGGCATTGATTACGCCGTCGCGCTCAACGCCGAGCAATACGCCGCCGTCGCATCACCACCCGGCCGTGCGTTGGTTATCGCCGGCGCGGGTTCCGGGAAAACCCGCACGCTCACCTACCGCGTCGCATGGCTGCTGGACCACGGCACCGACGCCCGCCAGATCCTGCTCCTCACCTTCACCAACAAGGCCGCACGCGAAATGACCGGGCGCGTCCGCGAACTCGCCACCCACGATACCTCCGCCCTCTGGGCCGGCACCTTCCACTCCATCGGAAGCCGCATCCTCCGCCGCCACGCCGAGGACATCGGCTTCACCCGCTCGTTTTCCATCCTCGACCGCGACGACCAGAAGTCGATGATCAAATCCGTCATCGACTCCCTCGATATCGACACCGGGCAGCGCCGTTTCCCCAAGCCCGAAGTCCTCGCCTCCATTTTCTCCCTCGTCGAAAACACCGGCTCGTGTCTCGAGGACATCATCGCCGACCGCTACGACCACTTCCATGAGTGGATCGACGCAATCGAACAAGTCCGCATCGGCTATGTCGCCAAAAAACTCGCCGGCAACTCGATGGACTTCGACGATCTTCTCGGCCACACCGTCCGCCTCTTCGAGGATCGCGCCGACCTGCTCGATCTCTATCAGAAGCGCTTCAGGCACATCCTCGTCGATGAGTATCAGGACACCAACCACGTCCAGGGCCGCTTGATCGACCTGCTCGCCGGAGAATCCAACAGCCTGATGTGCGTCGGCGACGACGCCCAGTCGATCTACTCGTGGCGCGGCGCGGACATGTCGCTGATCCTCGGTTTTCCGCAGCGCTATCCCGGCTCGGTCGTCCACACCATCGAGACGAACTACCGCAGCGTGCCCGAGATCCTCGATCTCTCCAACGCCGCCATCCGCGCCAACAGCGGCCGCTTCGAAAAGGACCTCCGCTCCTCGCGCGACGCGGCCGGCGTGAAACCCGCGCTCGTCGCCCTGCCCGACCCCGCCACGCAGGCGGCCTTCGTGGCCCAGCGCATCGGGGAACTCCGGCACGACGGCATGCCGCTCTCGGAAATCGCCGTGCTCTACCGCGCCCACTTCCAGAGCCTCGAAATCCAGCTCGAGCTCACCGCCGGCGGCATCCCCTTCACCATCACCTCCGGCATCCGTTTCTTCGAGCAGGCCCACATCAAGGACGTCGCCGCCTTCATGCGTTTCGTCGTCAACCGCAGGGACGAGGTTTCCTTCCTCCGCATGGTCTCGCTCATGCCCGGCATCGGCGTCGGCTCCGCCGGCAAGCTCTGGAGCGAATGGCTCCGCTCCGGATGCGCGCAACACGAAACCCCGCCCGGATCGTGGTCCGACATCCTGCTCGGCTTCAAGGTCCCCAAAAAATCCGCCAAACACTGGGAGCAACTCTGCCACACCCTCGACGAACTCACGCCCGACGGCGGCTATGCCACGCCCTCGGACATGCTCTTCTCCATCCTCGAAGGCGTCTATGCCGACTACCTCACCGCCTCCTTCGACAACGCCGAACTCCGCCGCGCCGATGTCGAACGCCTCTCCGAATACGCCGCCAACTTCACCGACATCAACGACTTCCTCGAACAACTCGCCCTTCTCGGCAACACCGACGGCACCCCCAACCCGTCCGCCAGCCAGGATCAACAATCCCCGAACGACAATCCCGAGCAGGTCACCCTGTCCTCGATTCACCAGGCCAAGGGCCTTGAATGGAAGGCCGTCTTCCTCATCTGGCTCGTCGATGGCCAGTTTCCCAACGGCCGCATCATCGATGCCGACGACCGGGACATGCTCGAAGAGGAACGCAGGCTGTTCTACGTCGCCATCACCAGGGCCAAGGACGAGCTCTACCTTTCATATCCCATGTCCAACCCCAAGTCCTACAGCGGCGACTTCTTCTGCAACCCCTCCCGCTTCCTGGGCGACTTCCCGCAAGACCTTGTCGAGGAATGGAACGTCGGGGGAGGCGATCCCTGGTCCGACGACGAGCCATTTTGAATCTGGTAGCAGAGGGCGGATTTGAACCGCCGACCAAAGGCTTATGAGTCCTCTGCTCTACCCCTGAGCTACTCTGCCATGTGTTGCGGAAGTGGCAAAGAACCACCACTGCGGGGCGCGGTAGTTACCCGCGGCACCGGGGATTGTCCAACCGAAAGTGCATTTTGTGGCGGCGCGCCGCGGGCCTGCGTGAGTGCATCATGCGGCGGTGAAGGGCGGAGCCGCGGTTTTGCGCAGTTCGCGGATTTTCTGCCAATCCTCTTCGCTGAGGCAGCAGGGATCGGCGGCGACGTGGTGGCCGGGCGCGATCTCGGCCAGGCCGAGGTCCATGCCGATGGTTTCGGCGTAGCGCGGATGGCCGGTGCGGTGGCCGAAGGCGCTGCCGGCGGGTGGATCGATGGGCGAGGGGACATCGCCCTCGAGCAGGATTTTCGTGCGCCGCACGCGCGGGTCCGGGGTGGGGATGGCGGAAAGCAGCGCCTTGGTGTAGGCGTGGCGCGGATCGCGGTAAATCGTCTCCGCCGGGGCGAGTTCGACGATTTTGCCGAGATACATCACCGCCACGCGGTCGCTGATGTGTTTCACCACGGAGAGGTCGTGGGCGATGAAGAGATAGGACAAGCCGAAGTCCCGCTGGAGCTCCACCAGCAGGTTGAGGATCTGCGACTGGATGGAGACATCGAGCGCGGAGACCGGTTCGTCGCAGACGATGAGTTTGGGGTTGAGGGCGAGCGCGCGGGCGATCCCGATGCGCTGGCGCTGGCCGCCGGAAAACTCGAACGAATAGCGGTCGGCCGCGGAGACGGGCAGGCCGACGCGGTCTAACAACCCGTTGACGCGCTTGATGCGTTCGGCGCGGTTGCCGAGACGGTGGATGACGAGCGGTTCCTCGATGATGGAGCGCACGCTCATGCGCGGGTCGAGCGACTCGGCGGGGTCCTGGAAGATCATCTGGAAGTCGCGGCGCAGCGGGCGCATCGAGCGCTGGCTGGCGTGGGTGACATCGATGCCGCGGTGGAGGATGGTGCCGGAGGTGGGCTTGAGCAGGCGGACGACGGCCTTGCCGAGCGTGGACTTGCCGCAACCGGACTCGCCGACGAGGCCGAGGGTTTCGCTGTTGGCGATTTCGAGAGAAACGCCGTCCACGGCGCGCACCGCGCCGGTCTGGCGCAACAGCACGCCGCCGCGCACGGGGAAGTGCACGCGGAGGTCGGAGATGGAGAGAAGCGGCGTCATGGCTGGTAACATTCCGGGCATTTTTCGACCCAGTGGCGGGGCGAGACTTCGGCGAAGCGCGGGCGTTCGCGGCTGTCGCGGGTGATGCGGCCCATGCGCTGGCAGAAGCGGCAGCCATGGACGTGCTCGGCGAGCGGGGCGACCATGCCGGGAATCGTGTTGAGCAGGGATTTGGATGGGGTTTCGAGGGTGGGGATCGAGTTGAGCAGGCCCTTGGTGTAGGCATGCAGCGGGTTGGCGAACAATTCTCCGACGGGAGCTTTCTCAACCACGCGGCCGGCATACATCACGACCACTTCGTCGCAGGTTTCGGCGATGACGCCGAGGTCGTGGGTGATCAGGATGACGGACATCTTCATCTCGTCCTGGAGGCGGGCCATCAGGTCGAGAATCTGCGCCTGCACGGTGACGTCGAGCGCGGTGGTGGGTTCGTCCGCGATGACGAGCGAGGGCCGGCAGGCGAGGGCGAGCGCGATGACGATGCGCTGGCGCATGCCGCCGGAGAGTTGGTGCGGGTAGTCCATCACGCGCTTTTCGGGTGCCGGGATGCGGACGAGATCGAGCATTTCGATGGCGGCGTCCCATGCGTCCTTTTTGGAGATTTTCTTGTGCAGCCGGAAGACCTCGGCGACCTGGCGGCCGATGCGGTGCACCGGGTTGAGGGCGGACATCGGTTCCTGGAAGATCACGCCGATGTCGCCGCCGCGGATGCGCCGCATTTCACTCTCGCTGCTTCGCAAAAGGTCGCGTCCCTTGAAGAACACATGACCGCCGAGGATCTTGCCGGTGGGCTGGGGCAGCAGGCGCACGATCGACATCGCGGTGACGCTCTTGCCACAGCCGGACTCGCCGACGATGCCGACGGTTTTGCCCTCCGGCACCGAGAAGGACACCTGATCGACGGCGCGCAGCAGGCCGCGGTCGGTTTCGAACGAAGTGATGAGCTTGTCCACTTCGAGGATGTTGTCGCCGGATGGATTCATGGTTCAGCGGCGGGAGCGGGTTCGGCTTCGGCTGTGAGTCGGTATTCATCGACGACCCGGGTGTTTTCCCCGAACGACTTGCCGGAACGTCTGGCGGCGCGGGTCTCCGCCTGGATTTCCTCATCCACCCAGAAAACGAACGACTCGTGCGGATCATAGACGACCGGCGGGCTGAAGCGCGTGTTTTCGGAGTCCGGCCAGCGCACCCAGCGCCACGAGCCGATGCGCACGAAGTCCACGGAGAAACCGGGCACGAAGATCGCCTCGTCGTGGATGATGTGTTGGAGGATTCTTGTGGCGTTCCTGAGTTCCTCCTCGCTGCGGGCGTTGCGGACCTGTTCGGCGAGCGCGTCGGTATCCGGCCGGCCCCAGACGAAGAGGTTGTTGGTCTGGGGCTTGAGGTTGCCCTTGTCGTCGAAGGCGTTGGAGGAATGGAGGAACTGGTGGAAATCCGGCACCGGCGGCTGGATCAGCCAACTGCCGAAGGCGATCTCGTGCTGCTTCTGCATTTCCTTCTTGTAGGCCACGGTGAACTCGAGGCCGTCAAGCCGCAGCTCGAAGCCGCACGCCTTGGCCTCCTCGCGCAGGATGGCGAACATGCGCTCGTAGTTCGGCTGGCTCGGATAGGTGACGGCGAGCGACAGGCGCGTGCCGTCGGGTTTCATCAGAATGCCGTCCCGTCCCTCGGTGGTGAATCCCGCCTTGCCGAACGCCTCGCGGGCGAGGTCGATGGAAAACGGTCTGGCGCGGATCGAGGGATCGCTGAAAAGCGGGTAGCCTTCGTTGAAGGCATTGAGGCGCTGGTAATCGCCGCGATACATGACCTCGATGACTTTCTGCCAGTTCATCGAATGGTGGATGCCGATGCGGATGTCGCGGTTGTCGAGCAGCGGTTTGGTCACGTTGAGGTAGAGGCCGAGCGGCACTTTCGGGTAGCGGTTGTAGAAGGTCACCCGCTCGATGTAGCCCTTGTAAACCGGGTCGATTTCCGACTTCTCATACCAGTTGGCGGGGCGTGTCAGATAGAAGGTGTCGAGCTCGCCGGCGCGGAACAGTTCGAAGGCCTTGGACTCGTCGCGCACCACGGTGTGGACGATCTTGTCCGGATTGAAGCGATGGCGGTAGTATTTGCGGTCCTTGGCCCACCAGTCCTTGACGCGCGTCTGGGTGATGGACGCGCCCTTGACGATGTCCTCGGGCAGGACCTCGTAGGCACCGGTGGTCGGCGGGAAGCGCCATTGGTAGCGCTCCGCGTAGTCGGGCCCGTATTCCTGATAGAAATGCGGCGGGCTGGGCTGGATGGCCCCGGCGAGCGCGGCCGCGTAGAGCCTCGCCTGGGGCAGCGTGACGGAGAGCGTGAGGTCGTCATACATCGCCACTTGTGCGAATTCCTCCCGGTAGAACTGCTTGTGGTAGGGATTGACGATGTCGTCCGAAACCTTGAGGTAGATGCCGGTCAGGAAGTCCCGGGCGCGCACCGGCACGCCGTCGGAGTAGCGGGCCTCGGGATCGATCCGGAAGTAGATCGTGCGGCCGTCCGCGGACAGCGCCCACTCGCGCGCGAGTCCCGGGATTTCCTTCATCGTTTCCGGATGGAGGCTGACGAGCGGCAGATCGATGTAATCATAAATGTCGCCGCGGAACGAGTTGTTGGAATTGTCACCGAAGGGACGGATGGTCGGCGGAAACGTCGGGATGTATCGGCGGAAAACACCGCCTTTTTCCGCGGCCGGATCGCCGATCTCCGGTTCGTCCATGCCGGTTTGCCAGACGAGGTCGGCGGGGATGTCTTCGGGTTTTCCGAACTTGAGATAATCGCCGAGTCCGAGGCGGAACCGCCATTTCTCCTGATCGCGGCGGAGGGCTTCCAGCCGCGCGGTGAGGGATTCTTTGGCGGGGCCTTCGGCATGGGCAAGTTCTTGTTCGGTCTTTGCCACCTCCTTGTCGGTGAATTCCTGCTGGTCCTTGATCCAGCCGGCGATGTGGCGGTTGTAAACCGGGACGAAGCTGTCGAAATCCAGCGCGCGGGTCACCTCCGCCGGTTCGCGGCGGCAAGCCGGGCCCGCCAGCGCGAGAGCGCCGGTGAGCAGCAGGCAAAGACGGATTTTCAGGCGGCGCGTCATCGGTAATAAGTGAATTTTTTCGGATCGAAGGCCTCGCGCACCGCCTCGCCGATGAAGGTGATGAGTACCAGCAGGCCGACCAGCACGGTGAAGGTGGATGTGACCAGCCAGGGAGCGGATAGATTGGCGAGTCCGTCGTTGAGCAGGCGGCCCCAGGTGGCGTATTCCGGCGGCAGTCCGAATCCGAGGTAATCGAGCGAAGTGAGCGCGAAGACAAGGCCGGACATGGTGAAGGGCACGAGTGTCACGATGATGGCGATGGTGTTGGGCAGCAGGTGGCGGAACAGGATGCGCGGCGTGCCCGCGCCCGCCACGCGCGCGGCGGCGATGTAGTCGCGCTCCTTGTCGCGGTAGGCGGCGGTGCGCATCAGGAACGTCATGCCCATCCAGCCGAACAGCACGAGAATCGTCAGGATCACCGGCAGGCCCTTGAACTGCTCGGGCACCATGCTGGAGAAAATGATGACCACGAAAAGGAAGGGCATGTTGGAGAAAATCTCGATGAGGCGCTGCACCGCGAGGTCGAACCAACCGCCGAAGTATCCCATCATCATGCCGAGGGTGATGCCGATGAGATAGACGGCGGGCAGGTAGATGAGCGCGGCCTTGAAGTTCACCTGCAGCCCGCCGTAGAGGTAGGCGAGCACGTCATAGCCCTGGGATGTGGTGCCGAGCCAGTTGCCTTCCTCGGGCATCGGCGGCGCGGGGTGGTATCTCAACGCCCGCAAGGCGCTGGTTTCGAGGTTGAGGAATTCCTCCTTGGTTCCCATGCCGTTATAGCGCTCGGTCACGGGTTTTCCGTTGAGGAATTCCGCGCTGTAGACCGGGGTGCCGTCGGGAGTCCAGCCATCGACTGGTCCCGAGATGATCCCGTTGCGCAGCGTGTGGCGGAGGTGGATCCGGGCCTCGTCCACGTCGTGGAACTTCGCCGCAAGGCCGAAGAACGGCTTGCGGCTGCCGGATTCGTGATAGATGCCCTCGCGCAGGACCAGCGGGCGCGAGCGCGGCGGCAGCGTGTCGCCGGCGGGGTCGTAGGGCACCGGCGGCAGGATCACGCGGCCCTCGCCGCTTTCGCGGAGGATTTTCCGGAGCTTGCGGTAGTTCACCGGGGCCTCGGGTGATTCGCCGGTCACGCCGAAGTCCTTGTTCTTGAGGTCCTGCGGCAGGAAGGCGGGGAACGACCACGCGCCCTTGTATTGCACGGCCAGCGCGCGCTTGCCCACCACCACCTGGTCGAGCATGGCCAGCCCGCCAAGGGAAATGAGGATGACCAGCGACCAGTAACCGCGCTTGATTTCGCGGAAGCGCCTGATGCGCCGCAGCGTCAGCGGATTGCGCGGCCCGCGGGTGAACGAGCGCAGGATCATCGTCAGGCCGCAAAGCAGCAGCAGCGCCACGGCCAGCCAGCCGAACCATGGGAAAATCCCGCCGCCGCCCTGGCCAGTATGCAGCCACGGCACCTTGCGGCTGGCTGCGAAAAACCAGCGGGCGGTGGGGAAGTCGATGTGCAATGCCTCGCCCGCCGCGGCGAGCGCGCCGAGAAATGTCAGGAAAATTCCAATTGCTCGCATGGTCACTCGAATTTGATGCGCGGGTCCACCATTGCCACGATGAAGTCGGAGATCACATGGCCGATGAGCATCAGCAACGCGGCGATCGTCAGAGTGCCCATGATCACCGGCACGTCCCGCGCGATGACGGATTGGTATTGCAGAAGTCCGAAGCCCTGGATGTCGAAAACCGTCTCGATGAGCATCGAGCCGCCGATGAAGATGGTGACCAGGTCGCCGAGGCTGGTGGCGATGGGGATCATCGAGTTTCTGAACGCATGGCCGAAGACCGCCTTGCGGAAACCCGCGCCTTTGGCCATCGCCGTGCGCACGTAGTCGGCGGCCAGGTTGTCCATCAGGTTGTTCTTGGTCATCATCGTCAGCATCGCGAAGGAGCCGACGATATAACAGATGAGCGGCAGCACGGTGTGGTGGGCGAGGTCCTTGATTTTGCCCACGGTGTCGAGTTGGTCGAAATCCGGGCTGGTCAGGCCGAACAGCGGGAACAGGTTCATGCGCGCGCCGAGGTGCACCAGCAGGATCGCGCCGAGCGCGAAGCCCGGGATGGAATAACCGAGGAAAATCAGCACCGAAGTCGAGGAATCGATGAAGGTCCGGTGTTTCAACGCCTTCAGCACGCCCAGCGGCAGGCACACCGCATAGGTGATGATCGCGGTGAGCAGGCCGAAGTAAGCCGCGACGGGCATGCGCGAGAAAATCATCTCGTGCACCGGATCATTGTAAACCGTCGAGCGGCCGAGGTCTCCCTGGAGCAACCCGGAGAAACGCGTCTGATAGATCACCGCGCGCGGCGGATACTCCGGCACCGCCGGGCTTTCCGGATTGCGCCGCTTGAAGCGTTCCTGGCGGTCGGCGCCGGTTTCGTAGCGGACTTTCCAGCCCTCGGCGGCGATGGGTTTGCCGCCCTCGGCGAAAAGCGCGGAGACCACCGTTTCCCCCTGCCGCTTCACGCGCACCACGCGGCCGTCGCCGCGCAAGACCACTTCCGCGGTGTTTTCGGGATCGATCCCGCCGCCGATGGTTTCGTCGCCACGGCCGCTGAACTCGCCCTTGGAGATCCGCGTCTCGCGCGGCACGATGCCCAGCCACTGGCCGTAGGCGGCGAGCACCGGCTTGTTGAGGCCGAACTGTTCTTCGAGTTCCTCAAGCTGCTCCTCGCTCAGCCCGCCCTGGGTCTGGCTGCTGCTGGCGCGTTTCCCGCCCTGTTCGCCACCGCGCGCGGCTTCCTGCAGCATGCGGTCCATCGGCCCGCCCGGCACGAAGCGTGTGATGGTGAACACCAGCAGCGTGATGCCGAGCAAGGTCGGCGGAATCAGCAACAGGCGGCGGAGGAAATAACTCTTCACGGGATCGGCGCAGCGTTTCTAGCCCGCAAAAGGGGTCATGCAAGCCTTACATGGCTTTTCGAAAACCGGATCCCGCCTGACGCCGTCCGAAGGATTGACTCCGCCCGGTCGATGGATAGTTTTTGCCTGTGGGATGTTTCCGCACAGGCAGGGTGCCGCGGGGACGACCGA
>JALOUA010000249.1 GCA_025457625.1 Akkermansiaceae bacterium | reverse complement strand
TGTTGTTGGCTCTGGGCTTCCTCCTGCTGTTTGCGCAATTGTTCACGCGCCTGTTCCTGCTGCTGGCGGCGGGCGAGTTCGGCTTGTTGCTGGTTTTGGACTTCCTCCTGCTGTTTGCGCAATTGCTCTCGCGCCTGCTCCTGCTGTTGGCGGCGGGCTTCCCCCACTTGTTGCTGCCGACGCAGTTGCTCCGCTTGCTGCTCTTGCCGCCGACGGATTTCCATCGGTTCCCGGGCTGTTTCATCCACCTCCGCCACGCTGCCCTGCGCTTGTGGCGCGGTTTGAGTGTTAGAGGTCGTTTCAGTCGCCTGTGGCCGGGTTTGTGGTTGCTCCATTTCACGCGGTCGGGCGGATTGCCCGCGCCCGGCGTCAGCACGAGCGTCCCGTGGCGCGGACTCTGGTTGCGGCAGGCGCATGGTTTCCTTGGGAGCGGTTTCCTCAACACGCGGGGTCACCGCCTGTGATGTGTCGCGCTCCCGGGTCCCGGCTTGGCGGCGGTTGGCTTCGAGACGTTCGAGCCTGCGTTGCTGGAAGGATTCGCGGCCACCGAGATCGGTGATGGATTTCTCAGCCCGGACGCGGTTTTCCCGGCGGCTCTCGCGGAAACGGTTGGCAACTTCGGGTTGCAGAGGCTGTTCACGTTCCACGGTGATCGATTGCAGGCGGTCCCTGACCCTGCCGGGCTTGAGGGCGGCATTCCATTGGGCATCAACCTGGGGCGCGGCCACTCTGAGTCGGTCGCCTTCGAAGCGCGGGCGCATGGCCGAGGCATCGCGACCGGGCCTGCCCCGGTGATCGGTGTCGAGGCGGTAGAAGGGCAGGGGTTTGCCGAGTCTGCGGCTGAGATCGGCATACTTCGGACCACCGCAGATGACGCGCCTGTTGTGGAGGTGGATGTGGGTGATGTTGGTGGTTTCCCGATAGAAATCAGGGTTGCGCTGATAGGGCAGGCAATGGCGGTGGATGGGGCCGCCGAAGTGGCGGATCTCGACAAAATTGAACCAGAGCGAGCCGATGCCGAAGGTGACATCGATGTTGGAACCCCAGCTGCCGCCACTCCAGACGAGGGTTTCCGGCGGCAGCGGCGCCCAGCCGATGTGACTGCCGCTGCTGCGCCAGGAGACCCATGAGGGCGCCCACTGCGAACCCGGCACCCAGACCCAGCCGACGCCGCGCAACAAGGCCCAGCGGCCATAGTGATAGGTCGCCCAGCCGAAGGGTTCGTCCGAAATCCAGGTCCAGCCGTAGTCGGTGCATACCCAGCGGCCGCGCGTGTAGGGACGCCATGAAACATCGCGCACGATCACCGGTTGCCAGACGTAGCCATAGTCGGGTGTTTCAAACCACGAGCCATAGGCCGAGAGGGAATCGTAAAACATGCCATAGTCCGCCACGGGTTCCTGTGTGAATCCATCGCCGTTGCCGAAGTCGATGGCCTCGCGGCCGGCGAGTTCGCGGTCGCGGTCGTTGAGTTCGATGCCGCGTTGGGCGAGTTCGTCGCGTTTTTGATCGAGCTCTGTTTCGATTTGCCCTGCCCGATCCTCGCGGCGGGCGAGTTCCTCCTCGCGCTGCCGCAGCGCTTCGGTTTCCGCGGCGGCGTTTTCGCTTTGCCGTTGTTCGAGTTCGGCGCGCGCCTGCTCGATGAGCATGCGTTCGCGTTCGATGGCGTCGCGCTCGGCGGCGAGGCGCTGGTTTTCCAATTCCCGTTCGAGTTCCTGCTGGCGGGCAACGGCCTCGGCGGCCCTGGTTTCGAGTTCGCGGATGCGCCCGGCATCCTGCGCGGGTTTGTCACAGCCGGCGGCCAGAAAGAGGGCAAAGGCGGCGCAGGCATGCAGGCGGTAGGGTTTCATGGTGTGGAAGTGGATTCGCGCGATACGACGCGGCGGGGGTTGCCGGCATTCAGGAAATTTCCGACACGGGTTTTCAGCACAACTCGAACACGACACGCGGCGTGGTTTCCGGGCCGCCGGCGATTTCATGGCGGGTGACGCGACAGCCGAGAAGCTGTTCGATCATGCGATGTTCCATCGCCACCACGCGCGGGAAGCGTTCGAACACGCGTTGCAGCGGATTGTGATATTCGACGATGCGCGCGGGTCCGCCGGGGTCCTCGGCGAAGTCGCTGGCGTAGCCGTCCTTGGCGCGGAGTGCGGCAAGTTTGCGCGCCCGTGCGGTGGCTTCGGCGGTTTTTTCGAGGGCTTTCTCCCAGCGTGCGGCGGCTTTGGCGAAGTGTTGGAAGATCAGGCGCTCGGGCGCGCTCTCGCCATGCATCGCGCGCAGCTCTTCGAGCAAATCGAGCGCGAAATCCGCGCCGGCCTGCGGAAACAGGGCGTCGGCCTTGTCGGCGAGGCTGTAGAAAATTTCCGGCCGTCCCACTTCGGCGCGCGGCAGGCGCGTGCGGATGAGGTATCCGGCGTCGGCCAGTTGGTCGCAGTGGCTTTTGGCCGTCATGTAACTGGCGTCGCATTGCCTGGCGATCTCGCTCACCGGCATGCCGCCGTGCCGCTTGAGCAACTCGATCACCGCCAGCCATTGCGGCTTGATCAGATCGCGGAAAACGGGGAGGAGCATGATGCGATGGAATGGTTGGGCTTTTCCCCGCCGCGGGCAATACGCAATTCCCGTTTCCTCAGTTGCCCGGGACCACGCGGCGGCCACCGTCGCGGGCGCTTTGGTAGATGGCGAGGATCGCGGCAATCGCCTTGCGGGCTTCTTGCGCCGAGGTGGCGGGCTCGCGGCGGTTGCGGATGGCATCGACGATTTCCCCGAAATTCCGCTGGTGTTGCTCGAATCCGATGGCGGACGGGACATTCGCGCCCAAGCCTGGAGATCCGTCTTTCATGAGGCTGGACCGGACGCCGGCGTCTTCGGGCCGCTCATCCCTGAAGTCCCAGACCTCGAAGGATTCATCCGCGAGAAAAACCGAGCCGCCGGTGCCTGCGAGCTGCACCCGGGCGGGGTGCCCGTCTTTCGACCAGGCGCAAGTCGAGCCTTCGATCACGCCGCGCGCGCCATTGGCGAACTCGACGATGGCCACAGCCGAATCCTCGACCTCGATTCCGTCATGCGCGAGGCAGGCGCAGTTTGCCTGCACGGCGGCGACCGGGCCCGCCAGATGGATCAGCGCGTCGATGGCGTGGATGGCCTGGTTCATCAACACGCCGCCACCATCGAGCGCCCATGTGCCACGCCATGGAGCGGAGTCATAATATGCCTGATCGCGGAACCATTTCACATAACATGAGGCGGAGGTGAGTTGGCCGAAACGGCCTGCTTCAACCGCTTGTTTCAACGCGTCCATCGCGGGGTTGAAGCGGCGGTTGAGCACGGAGGCGAGTGTGACGCCGTGCTCTTCCGCCGCGGCGATCAGTTGGTCCACGTGCCCGAGTGTCACTTCGAGTGGTTTCTCAACGATGACATGCTTGCCCGCGCGGATGGCGGCGAGCGCCGGATCGAAATGCGCGCCGGACGGCGTGCAGACGGTGACGATGTCCAGCTCCGGATCGGCGAGGAATTCAGCCATCGTGGGAAAAGCGCGGATGTCATGTTCCGCGGCGAGCCTGCGGGCAGCCTCCGGCCGTTGATCGAATACCGAGTGAAGCGTGCCGCCGTCCAAGGCACGGATGGCCTTGGCGTGGGTGCCTGCAATCATTCCCGCTCCGATCATTCCGAATTTCATGGCCGCAGCCTGCGATTTCCGTGCTGGCGGCCGCAAGACAAAGCGTTGATTCCCGGGTTGCCTATGGCCGGGGCATCCGCATGATTGCCGCATGTCCGCACGCACCGGGATGCTGCTCGTCGTTTCCGGCCCTTCGGGGTCGGGCAAAACCACGCTGTGCCGCCGCCTCGCGGACTCCGGCGTGGTGAGGTATTCGATTTCCTGCACCACGCGCGCCCCGCGGCCGGGCGAGCAAAGCGGCCGCGACTATCACTTCATGGATCGCGCCGGGTTCGAAGCGCGGCTCGCGGCCGGCGATTTTCTCGAACACGCCGAGGTGCACGGGAATTTCTACGGCTCGTTGAAATCGGAAGTCGTCGCCCGTCTGGACGCCGGCGAGGACGTGGTGATGGACATCGACGTCCAGGGCGCGGCGCAGATCCGCCAGTGCGCGGACCCGTTGATCCGGCGCGCGGCGGTGGATTTGTTCGTGATGCCGCCCGGCGAGGAGGAACTGCGCGCCCGGCTCTCCGGCAGGGGCACCGACAGCGCGGAAATCATCGCCCTGCGCATGACCAACGCGCTCGATGAAATGAGCCACTGGCGCGAATACACCTATCTGCTGGTTTCCTCCACCCGCGAGGAGGACTACGCGCGCTTCCTGGCGCTGGTCACCGCCGAGCGGATGCGGGCGTCGCGCATGCGGGGATGAGGTTGCGGCGTACATGCAGAGAGGATGTGGCGCGGGAGCGGAATATGATAAAATATGCGCGGTTTTGGCATCTTTGCGCTTGGGTTCTGGCGCGGGGACTTGATACAAGTTTGCCTATCCGGGTTGGATATCTCCCATGAAAACGCCATCTCTCCCCCTTGTGCTCACGTTGTGGGCGCTTTTCCTCGCTCCGCTCCTACGTGCCGCCGAGCCGCTGGTCTCCAACGTCCGCGCCGCGCAGAACGGCTCCACCCGCGAGGTGCTCATCAACTACGACCTCAGCCTGTCCGGCGCGGCCAGTACGTATGTCTCGCTGCAGGTGTCCTCCAATGGCGGCGGGACCTGGCTTGTACCGGCCAACACGCTGTCAGGCAATGGCATCGGCAGCGGCGTCACGCCCGGCAAGGGCAAGCTCATCGTCTGGAACGCCATGACCGACTGGCCGGGCCAGCTTTCGCCACAGACGCGCTTCAAGGTCACTGCCAGCGACTACGCGCCGCCCGGCAACATGGTGCCGATCCCCGGCGGGACCTTCCAGATGGGGAATTCGTTCGCGGGTGAGGGATACTCGGATGAAGTGCCCGTGCACAGTGTGACGGTGAGTGCGTTTTACCTGCAGAACACGGAGGTGACCAAGGCGCAGTGGGATGCGGTGCGGGATTGGGGCGCGGCAGCCGGCCGGGGTTACACGGATCTGCCGGTGGGCGGCGGCAAGGCGGCGAACCATCCGGTGCATTCGATCACGTGGTATG
>JALOUA010000248.1 GCA_025457625.1 Akkermansiaceae bacterium | reverse complement strand
CCAAACACCAGTATAGCTATCCGTGGGCAAATTGTTGGGATTGAGAATTCTCATTTACTCATCGGGCCAGCCATTATCAGATCCGAGCATTTAAATAGCACCCTTATTGCAAAAATTGAAAATCTTTCAAAAATGACCGAAAACGGTCTCGATCTTTCAGAAATCCAAGCAGATCTTAAGCCCGATTCAAAACGGACAACTATTCAGCAAGAAAATATTACTCGCAGACTAAATACACTCAAAGGAAGTCTTGTCCAAGGAACCTTCACGAACTATTCAGCCGAACCTACCAGCTCCGGTTGTGTCCTTGTTCAGTATGATGGGCAGTCTTTCAAGCAACGTGATGACCCTGACTGCATTTTAATTTTTTCACCCATTAAAAGCAAAGAAGCCATGGAACAAGTATTGCCGATAATCATGTCTGGCAAACCCATAAAATTCCGAGGTTATATTGCTGAAGCCAAGTCAGGAATGATCCAAATCGATCCAGCTATACTATTCTCTTCCACGACTGTTTCGAGAACCGAAGCTGATCAGAGTTCTGTGATGGATTCTCCTGCGACAGTAGCAGAATCGGATATAGCCCCGGCAATGGCCGGCGAACGCTACCCCGAGACCAGATTGCAGCTTCTCCGGCCTGCTGATTTGATGGACATGAATTTGAATGATCTTCGATATGCCATCAACGAAATGTATGCTCGTCGAGGCGCGGTTTTCAAAAACGCCGAAATTGCCAAAAGCTTTACAAGTAAGGAATGGTTCAAGCCTAGGCCAGGCGTTACATTCCAAGAAATTGAAGCTGAATTTTCTAATATCGAAGCAGATAATCTAAGGCTTCTCGGAAAGGAAAGAGACCGCAAAGCCGCCAGTGCCGATCTCTACGAACTGATTGATTCTGAGAGTAACATTCGTGAAGGTCCTGGCACAAACTACCCAATCATCAGAAAATCGCGAAAGGGTGAGGTGGGCGAGCATCAATCTGCCAAGATGGGCTGGATGAAGCTTCAGTTCTCTGATGGCTCAATGGGATGGGTCCACGAGCAAAACGTCAAATCGAAGAATTAGCTACAGCAGTGGCAATTTGACAGTTTTTCAGATCATACTTCAGAAGGGTTCATCGTCGGACCATGGATTGTCGTTCCCTACATTCCACTCCTCGACGAGATCCTGCGGGAAGTCCTCAAGGAACTGCGACGGCCGGCAGATGATGTCTCCGCTATAGGACTTCGGGTTCATCATCGGGTAAGAGAGGTAGAGTTCATCCTTGGCTCTGGTGAGGGCGACGTAGAACAGGTGGCGTTCTTCTTCGAGCATGTCCTGGTCGTCGGCGTCGAGGATGCGGCCATTGGGGGAGATGAACATCGAACATCGAACGCCCAACATCGAACGTTGAAGTGAAGAGTTACCGCACAGTCATTTCCGTTCATCGTCGGGCGCGGGAGGCGCGTCGGGAGCGTTGGCGAGGATTTCGGCTTGCAGGGATAGACGAGGGTCCGGACATGGAGGCTGATTTCAAGATTGCGACGGCGGGATGAAGGGATTAGCGTGGGCTCATGGATGAATTGCTCCAGCGAATCACTGTCAACCCTGCCCGTTGTGGCGGGCGTCCTTGCATCCGGGGCATGCGCATCCGGGTGACTGACGTTCTGGATCTCCTCGCCGCCGGTCTCTCGGCAGCGGAAATCCTCGATGAAATGCCGGATTTGGAGGCGGATGACATCCGCGCCAGTGTGGCGTATGCCAGCCGGAGGGTGGATCATCCCGTGCTTGCGGCATGACTCTGTGGCTTGATGCCCAGCTTTCGCCGCGTCTGGCCAGATGGCTTGGCGAGAACCTTCATGTGACCGCGCTTCCGGTCCGGGATGTCGGACTGCGAGACGCCGACGATGAAATCATCTATCGGGAGGCGGCCAGAGCGGGCGTGGTGATGGTGACAAAGGATCGCGATTTCATCGACCTGCAACACCGCATCGGCCCGCCACCGCAGATCATTTGGCTGACCTGCGGCAATACCAGTGAGGCACGGCTCCAGGAAATCTTCTCCAAACACCTTGATGCGGCCCGGATGTTGATTGAGACGGGAGACTCTTTGGTGGAAATCTCCGGTGCGTGAAGGAAAATGGAAACGCTTGTAGCGGCGCTCTGTGAGCGTCGATGACAATGAGGCGAGTGGATGCGCTTTTCGTCGGCTTTCCCTTTGGCATTTCGGCCTCTGGGTAGTTTGCGACGGTCATAGACGCGCCGCTACATGTTAGAAAGGCTCGTCATCGGACCAAGCGTCTTCGTTGCCCACGTTCCACTCCTCGACAAGATTCTGAGGAAAGTCTTCGAGGAACTGCGAAGGACGGCAGGTCACGTCACCCGAATACGATTTTGGGTTCATCATTGGGTAAGAGAGATAGAGCTCGTCTTTAGCGCGGGTGAGCGCCACGTAAAACAACCTTCTTTCATCCTCCAGCATGTCCTGATCATCGGCTTCCAAAATTCTCCCATTCGGGAACTGGCCTTTGACGAGCCAGATGAGGAACACGGCTTTCCATTCGAGGCCCTTGGCCTGGTGGATGGATGAGAGCGTGACTTTTTCGTCGTCGGGTTCCGAGCGGTCGCCGGTGGGTTCGCCGTCGGTGGAGCTCATGAGGGAGAGCTGTTGGAGGAGTTCGAGGATGTCGGTGAAGTTGCCGGCGTATTCGGAGAGTTGCTCGATGTCGGCGCGGCGGGATTCCGAGTTGTCGAAGGTGGCGCGGAGGTAGTCGTCGTACACGCCTTCGAGGATGGAGAAGATCAAAGAAATCACGAGAGACGGAAATGATAAAAAACCCGCTTGCGGACCGCTGTTCTGCCGGGGCATTTCCCTCGTGATTTGAGACGCCCTTGCCTGCAATGGAGTCATATTATCACGCCATGGCTTCTTGCAGCACTTCGGGATCTTTGAGGGCGATGGTGATGAGCATGCGGGCCGCACCGGAAGGCTCGCGTTTGCCATGGCCTCAGGCGGCCCGGCGGAGTTTGCGGCAGCCAGCGGAACCGGCAATGATGCCGCCGGCGTCGGGTGGCTGTATCAAAAACATCTGGACCGCGAAAATCCCATCATCTCCCATCAAGCGAAGCGCTTATTCGGTGAAATCGGGATCTTCAAAGGTCACGATGGCATTCCACGGGGGATTCGATGACGGGCAATGTCATGCTGAGCATGATTTCCTGTATCTTCCCGAACGATGAATGGCGCAGTGCCAGGGTGCGCATGTCTGTGCGGTTTTCGGGTTGATTCGACCGGTCGGAACGCAATCGGAAAACTGACAGCCGCCCTCAGGCGCGCTCACCCAACGGCGCGCAAAGCGGCTCGCGCAGCGGGTGGATGATGCCGTTGTCGAGACGGTAGATCCAACTGTGCACGGATATTTCCCGGCCGCGCTGCCAGGCGTCCTCGACGATCGTGGTGCGCGCCACATGCTGCGCCTGCGCAAGCACGTTGAGCTCGCAGAGGCGATCGGCCGCGGCCTCGGGCGGGAGTGTGTCGATCTCCTCGCGATGCATGCGGTGCAGCGAGCGGATGCCGGACAGCCAGTTGTCGATCATGCCGTGGCGGAAGTTTTCCAGCGCCGCGCGCACGCCGCCGCAGCCGTAATGGCCGCAGACGATGATGTGGCGCACCTTGAGCACGTCCACCGCGTATTGCAGCACGGCCAGCAGGTTGAAATCCGTCTCGGCCACCACGTTGGCCACGTTGCGGTGCACGAACACCTCGCCTGGCGCGAGGCCGGTGATCTGGTTGGCCGGCACCCGGCTGTCCGAGCAGCCGATCCACAGGTATTCCGGCTTCTGCTGGTTGGCCAGCCGCTCGAAAAATCCGGGATCCTCCGCATGGACGGATTCCGCCCATGCGCGGTTTTTCTGCAAGAGGATGTCGAGGGCTTCCATGTGCGTGCTCCACCTACTCAAACGGCCTCACTGGTGGCGGGCGATGAAAAAGTGCGGGTCAGCTCGCTTGATGGAGCGGCGCGACACTGTTCTGATCGCGTATGATCTTTTCCGCCGCCGCAGCCAGAAACCCCCGCCTTTTGTCGCGCAACATCGAGCCGAACCTGATCGATTTCCCGTTCCGCAATTCCGCGACGATCTGTTTCTGCGATCCGCCGTTGTTGGATTTCGATGGGTGTTCCTCGATCCGGATCTCCTTCAGATCCGAAGCTTGAAACCTGCGGTTCCGGCAGATCGGGCCGATGCCCGTGGCGATGGCGACCACCCCGCGATCCACGCGGACTTCCGTCTTGCCGGCGATGCTGGACAGGAACGCGCCGATCATGCCGAGACCGATGACGATGAACGGAGTGAGGAAGAGCCACAGGAAGACCGTCATGCCCGTGCCCATCGTCTCGCCGTTCATGCGCGGTGCCGGAAACCAATCGGGCACCGGCAGGCCGAGCAGATGAAGCGTCGAGGCAAGCGCGAGCGAAACGAAGATGGAAACGATGCCATTCCAGAACAAGGCCACGCCAAGCAGCGGCAGCGCCATGAGAAGCGACCGGTGCGAAGCTCCCGCCACGGCTCCCATCCCGGTGGGGCGGTGCCAGCAGCCCGGCGGTGGTTGGTGGAGATCAACCGTGTGATCCAATGCGAGGCCCGACGCCAGCGTGGACAGCGGATAAGCGAGATTGCACGGACGGCAGAAGGCCACGTCCCTGGCCACATTCACATCGTCAGCCGGGATGATCCTCCCGCAGTTCGAGCATGTGGGGGTTCGCATGACGGTCGTTTCACTCCCACTCGCAGAGGGATTCCAGGTAGGCCGCCGAGCCGTCGCGCAGCCAGCCGTCGAGCTGGGACGGGTCCTTGAGCTGTTGGCCGCGCAGGCGCGGCACGGCGAGGTAGCGGGTGTCGATGGACGGCAGGTGGCTCATGTCCACCCAGAGCTTTTCGAACTGGCAGACCGGGAAAACGTCCTCCTGGCCGTGGCCCCAGCGTTTTTTGCAGGGCGTCGATGTCGATCCAGCAGGTGTTGGAGTTGTAATAGGTGAGGTGGAACTCGTCCTCCTCGCGCGGCATGGCGAGGCCCTCGACGAGTTGCGGCCGGCCGTTGACGCGGGCGAGGCCGCCGCCGCGGTCTTCGAGGCGGCGGGTGATGACCTCGAAGGTGAGGCCGGCGCCGCTGGCGAGGTGACGACCTAACAGAGCGGGATCGACGTTCATGCCGACGGTGTCGATGTTGTGGAGAACCAGCGTCTTGAGCTGCGGTCGTTCCTCTAACAAACGGGCGAGCGTGCCGTTGCGGATGAGGTTGGGAACCTCATACCAGAGGCATTGCAGCGGCAGGTTGTCGGTGTAATCGGATGCCTCTCCGGCGGACTGCGCCCAGCCGATGAGCGCGGCGCGCAGGCTGTCGCGGACCTTCTGCTGTTGGACGTCGAGCGTCTGCTGCGGCATTTCCTCCCATGCGAAGCGCAGGTCGCGCACGGTGGGGATGGTGCGCAGGCCGATGGATTTTCCTTCTGACAGAACGAGCGGTCCCTCGTAGTGGAAGTTGTCGTGTTGCGCGAGGAAACGACTCGTCGCCCCGTGCGAGAAATAGCTGGTGGTGAAGATGTGCGGCAGCGGTGTTCCGCAGAGGCGGCCGGTCCTGCGGCTCTTGGCGAGGTGGGTCTCGACAAACGAGCGGTGGCGTCCGCCGAGGCGGCAGAAGGGATTGAGCGCCTTGACGACCCCCGCGCCCTGCGTCCAGCGCGAGCCCGCGCCGGCGGCGAGCGTCACCACGGCGACCTCGCCGTTTTTCAGGGCCGCCATGCCGAGGTCGCGCTCTTTGTTAGAGAGTGATGCCGCGTCGGTGAGATCGCCGGGTCGCACGTCCTCGATCAGGCTGCTGGACGGCAGGCGGTTCTGGGCAAGGCCGATGCGGCCGGCGCGCAGGTCTTCGCGGATCTGCTCGTGGGCCACGCGGTCGAAGCCGTATTTTTCCAGATAAGCCGCGAGCGACTCGCGATTGCCGGAGCTCTCCTCGGTGCGCGGGAAGATCGAGTCGAAGAGCGTGCGCACCATGCCCTGGAGTTCGGGCCGGGTGCGGCAGGCGTCGGCGAATTGATCGAGCTCGGCCATGCGCGGCGCGCCGAGATCGCGGCGGTCCATGCGCAGCAGCGTGGGTATGACGAAGCGGTAATAACCTGCCGGCATCAGCGCGTCGCCGCCGGTGAGAAGCTCGGCCCAGGTGCCGCGTTCGTTGATGGCGAAGTCATAGACCACGGGTTCCATGGCGAAGGGCAGCGCGGATGCGAGCATGCGCTTCGTTTCCGTCATCGTCTGCTGCAGAAACTGCTGGCCCTCGCTCTTGCGCTCGGGGGCGAAGATGAAACCCATGCCGCCGCCGGACATGCCGCCGAGCATCCAGAAGCCCCAGAAATCCGCGCCGAAGGCCTCGCGCGTTTTGGCGATCAGGTGCTCGGTGTAAAGATTGCTGGCCCATGGAATGATCGTCTGGATCGGGCCTTGGAAATTGCCGGTGGTCGCCTCGCCGATCGCGCGGATGTCGCCGGTTTTCAAACCCGTTAGAATGCGGTCGAGGATGGTGTGGGTTTGCTGGCGGGCGGTCCATTCCTTGCCGCTGCGCAACAGGTATTTCTCGGTGACCATCTCGAGGATGGGGCCCACGTTCTGTGCCATGCCGCCGTGCACGAGCACCAGCGAGTCCTGGAGTTTTTTGCGGGCTTCCGCCGGCACATCGTCGCGGTCGAGGATCCGGTGGGTGGGCATCAGGCGGCCCCGGCTGATGCCATGTTCGGGATCGCCCTCGCCGGCGAGCGCGCCGCAAATGAGTTTCATGCCGGGCCAGACGCCGCCGGAGTCCTGCCAGCCGCCGCCGGAACCGCCGATCCACTCGCCAAGCAGCGCGCGCGCCAGCACGATGCGGCGCTCGTTTTCCTCCAGCCCGCCCGTGAGGGAGCGAGCCTGACCGGTGGCCCGCATGCAGACGCCAATGAGCGCGGCCAACAGATTGGTGGAAACCGCGAGGCGCGAACCTTTGGGGATGTTGTTCACGTTGCTGACGATCTCCAGCCCGCGGCCGGGGCCGGCGACCTGCTCTAACAGATCGGAGAGATTCTGGCCGGAGCCCTCGATGCCGGGCGGCACGATGCCGCTGGCGATCACCGCCGCCTTGAGCAGGCCGAGGTAGTCCTTGGCGAAGTCGAACACCTCGTTGAGACTGGAAATCTCCGCCGTGCAGCCGAGATCGACACTGGTGAGGCGCAGCACCGGTTGCTCGATCACGCGCAGGCTGGCCTCCACCGGAGGGGCGGGTTCCTTGTCGCGGCCATGGACGGCGAGATCGACGGAGATGTTGAGCACCTTCGCGCCCTCCGGATAGTCCATGCCGAGGAAGAAAATGTCGCTCCAGCCGCAATGCGTGAGGTCCATGCGGACGGGAGTGCGCTCGCGCAGCACCGGATAGAGACCGGTGGCTTCATCGCGGGTGGTCAACTCCCTGCGGATGCGCAACGGCTGGTCGTCCGGGTGGCCCATGCGGAACATCCACTGGTTGCCCGCGACGCCGCGCACGCTGCGCCGCACCTGGTCGGCCAGCGTCTGGAACGCGAGTTTCTGATAGGCGGAGGCCAGCGCGGAGGAAATCCCGTCGCCCGGTCCCTCGTCGCGCTGGGTTTTCAGAAACACGTCGATGGCCTCCTCGAAGCGGCGTTCCAGCAGGTTTTCGTATCCCTTGAAGGGAATCGTTCCCGCCGGCGTCTCTGTCAGGAGCCGCGGCAGGTGGAAGCGGTGGATGGCGTGCAGGAACAGCAATGCCCGCACGCGCTGATAGAGGTTGTCGCTCGTGCGGCGGAATGCGTCGAGCGCGTCGGCCTGGGCGAGCAGTTCGTCGAGCGGGAGTTTCGCGCAGGCGGAATCGAGCGACTGGTTGCGGATGGTTTCGTCCGGGGAAGTGATGAGATCAGTCAGTGTCACACGCGCAGCGTGAAAGAAGTCGGCCCGGGTGGCAATCACGCGATCGCGCCTCTCTCGCGGTGCCGTGGGCGTCGGCGTTGGTCACTGGGAAGGTGTCGGTGCCGTAAAAGCCTTTATGCGGGATATAGCGGATGGTGCCGCCAAGCACCGCCGTGGCACCCTCGGCGGTGACTGAAAGCGCGTCGCCATCGGCATCGGCCGCCTTGACGAGGAGCTTGCCGAGCGAAATGCCCGCCGCCGTCTCGTAGGCGGTGGATACGCTGTAGCCCGCGAAGGTGGGCGAGTCCCAGGCTTGCGGTGCCAGGTCTTAGGAGCTACTGTTCCCGCCATGAGTGCCACTGCCACCGCCTACTCCCACCTTTCCGCCGACCCTGCCGGTCGGGTATGGGTGACGGCTGCCAATGTGAAGGTCAGCGAAATTGTCGCTGATTATCTGGCCCACGGCTCGTCCGCCGAGGAAATGGCCTTGCAGTTTCCTCACCTCAGTCCGTCGATGATCCACAGTGCGCTGGCCTACTACTACGACCACCGGGAGGAACTCGAAACCGAACTGGCGGCGAGCCTGGAATCCAGCCGGCTCAAGGCCACCGCCACGGCGGACTCCCCGCTGCGGCGGCGTCTCGGATTGGCCGTCGCGAAACCATGAGTGTCGCGCTCTACATGGACGTCCATGTGCGCA
>JALOUA010000247.1 GCA_025457625.1 Akkermansiaceae bacterium | reverse complement strand
TGAATGCGCCATAGCCTTCCTGCCATGCAAAGCCACGATCGCCGGTCTCGTCATGAACCCACTTCGAGGAGACGGCCTTGATATCTCGAACCACATCGGCGAGACGGGCTGTGGCGTTCAGGCCAAGGAGCAGGTGAACTTGATCGGTCACGCCGCCGACTGCCTCGGGAATGGTGCCTGATTTTCGCGCGACACCGCCGAGGTAAGCGTGGAGTCTTTCGCGCCATTCCGTGGCAATGCGGGGTTCCCGGTTCTTGGTCGAGAATACGACGTGAAGATGAAGCGAGAGGTGGGTCGATGGCATGGCGGCAATTTCCGGTGTCCCTGCCGGGGCAGTCCATTCCCCAGCCAATCCCTAAAGGCATTGCGGCTTGCTCTCACTCGGGCCAGACGATGACGGGTGCTTTGCCATGCCAGATCGGGTGGTCGTGAGCCAAAAGGTGTTTGCCGGATGAGTCGATCACCTCGCCGTGCGGGTTGATTGGAAGCACGTCGATGCCGCCGGCGGAAAGGCTGTCTATCCTCATGATGACCGCCCTGCCCTTGAAGGGTTCGGGATCGAAGCGATTCGTTCCGGGGACGAGCGGCGTGACCACAAGCGGAGTTTCAGCCGGGCTGCGCGACGAATGTCCGAGGATGTAGGAATAACCGACCTCCCCCTTGGCGAGCGCGTTTTCCGGGCGGGAGAAATCATTGTCGGGTTTACGCGTGCCGGGAATCTTCGCATAGAACAAACTCTCGCTCTGGCAGAACTCGGAGGCGATCAACTGGCGGAAAACCTCGTTCGCCGATCCGGCACCGAGGTGCAACTCGCTGTCCGTGTTTTAGATCACTTGTTTGGCCGTATCCGCATTGGGAAACGCGCCGTAGGCGGTCTCGAATTCATAAAGAGCAAGTGACATCGAGCGCAGGTTGTATCTGGCCTCGGTGAGATCCGCCTCTATGCGCTGTCGGGAGACGGGCAGATAGATGCATGCAAAAACAAAGGCAGCGACGACTGCGGCTGCCAGCCACCAAGCAAGCCGCGTTCGATTGGATTTTTCCATCGTCCTTCCTCGGAAGCGGGGTTACGTGGTATGGGCATGGCGGTTGAAAGCCGCCGCCACGGCTCACTGGTTGCTCTTGTCGAAGGCGGCGTCGAAGGCGAGGTCGCTGACCGGGAAGTCGAGGCTGCGCACGAAGCTGGCGGCCTCGGCACCGCCGTGGACGCGGTCCATGCGGATGTCCTCCCACTCGACGGAGAGCGGTCCGCGGTAGCCGATGTCGTTGAGCGCGACGATGATGTCCTCGAACTCGATGTCGCCGCGGCCGGGCGAGCGGAAGTCCCAGAAACGGCGGGCGTCGCCGAAATTCGTGTGGCCGCCGAAGACGCCGACGGTGCCGTCGCCGTGGCCCCACCAGGCGTCCTTCATGTGGCAGTGATGGATGCGTCCGGCGAACTCGCGGATGAATTTCACGTAGTCCACGCCCTGATAGCCGAGGTGCGAGGGATCGTAGTTGAAGCCGAAACGCTTGTGGTTGCCGACGGCGGCGAGCGCGCGTTTGGCGGAGGCGATGTCGAAGGCGATCTCGGTGGGATGCACCTCAAGCGCGAAGTTCACATCCACCTTGTCGAAGGCGTCGAGGATCGGCAGCCAGCGTTTGGCGAAGTCCTTGAAACCCTTTTCATAATATTCCTGCGAGGTGGGCGGGAACGCGTAGATCGAGTGCCAGATGGAGGAGCCGGTGAAGCCGTTGACGACGGCCGGGAAATCATCGGCCGCGCCGCGGCCGGGCTTGGCGTTGAAGAAGGCGCGCGCCGCCTTGCCGGTGGTGATCATTTTCCTGGCGGCGCGTTTGCGGACACCTTCGGGATCGCCATCGCCCCAGACATCGGGCGGCAGGATCGCCTTGTGGCGCTCGTCGATGAGGTCGCAGACGGCCTGGCCGACGAGGTGGCTGGAGATGGCGTAGCAGCTGAGGCCGTGATCGGAGAGCAGTTCCCACTTTTCCTTCACGTATTTCTTGTTGGTGGCGGCGGCATCGACGTCGAAGTGATCGCCCCAGCAGGCGAGTTCCAGGCCGTCGTAGCCCATTTCATAGGCAAGGGCGGCGAGTTTTTCCAGAGGGAGGTCGGCCCACTGGCCGGTGAAAAGTGTGACGGGACGTGACATGGTCGTTGGTTGGGTTGATGTGCTCAAAACATGCGGAGACGGCCAACCGGCATCAACCCAAAAACACGCGGCGGCGGAAATGGCGCTGGCGCGGCGGGCACCCATCCGCTTAGGTTCCGGCCGTGAAACTTGGAGTCATTGGCTGCGGAAAAATGGGCACGGCACTCGTCGGCGGCGCGATCCGCGCCGGCGCGGTGGCGGTGGCGGACGTCACGGGCGTGGATCCGCAACCGGCGGCGCGCGACCATTTCGCGGACACCACCGGCGCTGCGGCGGCCACGGAGATTTCCGCACTTGCGGGCAGTGATGTGATCCTGCTCTGCACCAAACCGCACGATGTGGCAGCGGCCTTGAAAGAAGCCGCCGCGTGCGCGCAGAAACCGGTGCTGGTGATCTCGATCGCCGCAGGGATCACGCTGGCCGCGTTGGAGGCCGCCGCCGGCGGGATGCGCGTCATCCGTGCGATGCCGAACACCCCGGCACTCGTCGGCATGGGAGCTGCGGCCTATTGCCTTGGATCCACGGCCACCCGCGATGACGCGGCCACCGCCGCCCGCCTGCTTGGCGCGGTGGGCCTCGCCGTCGAGGTGCCGGAGCGCCTGATGGATGCCGTCACGGGGCTGTCGGGCAGCGGGCCGGCTTATGTTTATCTGGTCATCGAGGCGCTGGCCGACGGCGGCGTGCGTTCCGGTTTGCCGCGTGCGGACGCGTTGAAACTCGCCGCCCAGACGGTGCTTGGCGCCGCCAGCATGGTGATGGAAACCGGCGAGCATCCCGCGGTATTGAAGGACATGGTGACCTCGCCCGGCGGCACCACCATCGCCGGGCTGGCCGAACTCGAGCGTCACGGCCTGCGCGCCGCGCTCATCGATGCCGTGACTGCCGCCACCCGCCGCGCCGCCGAATTGGGAAAATGAGCCACGCCATTTCCGCCCCGTGATTTTTCCGCTTTCCCGACGCGCCGCTCTTTCCATACTCACGCCCATGTTTCACCGCTTGATTTGCCGCGCCTGTCTTCCCCTCGCCATACTGTGGCTGGTTTCCTGCGGCTCGAAATACGATCTCCCGGTGCTGGCGGGCGACACCCGCGAGGTCTCCGGAGAGGGCGAGGGCCTCTATCAGGAGGCGAAGTCCGCCGATGACGCCGGCAAGACCAAGCGCGCCGTCAAACTCTACGACCGCACCGCCACGCGCTATCCTTTCGCGCCCTCCGCGGGCCAGGCGCGCTTTCGCCAGGCGCAGTTGCTGGAACAACAGGGCGAGGTCCAGAAAGCCTTCGACGCCTATGACAAGTTCATCGAGCAGAACCCCGGAAGCCCGCTCTATGCCACGGCGCTCGCGCGGCAGGCATCGATGGCCCAGTCCGCCGCCGAGGGCGATGTGAAGTCGAGTTTCCTCGGTCTCAAAACCAAACTCTCGCTCGACAAGACGGTGGCCATGCTCACCAAGGTCAGCGAACACGCGCCCAAGTCGCGCACGGCAGCCAGGGCGCGCTTCACCATCGGCGAGCTCTATCAGTCGAAGAACAAATCCCGCGAGGCGATCGCCGCTTTCCGCGAACTCGTCAAGGAGCAGCCCGACAGCCCGGAGGCGCCCGAGGCCCTGTTCCGCGTCGGCGTGATCCTGATGGAAGAGGCCGAGCGCGGAAACCAGAACCAGTCGAACATCGATCTCGCCCGGGAAGCCTTCAACGATTACCTCATCCAGTATCCGGGGCACTCGCGCAACGCCGAGGCCCGGAAGATGATCGCCAGCCTCGGTGGCCGCGAGATGGAGCGCTCGCTCGCGATCGCCGAATTCTACCTCAAGACCGGCAGGCCGGAATCCGCCAAGGTCTACTACCGCGACATCGTCAAACGCACCGGTTCCGGAAAAACCCACGATGCCGCCAAAGCCCGCCTCAAGGAACTCGGCGAATGATCCGTCACCTCCAATCCACCTTGCTTGCCGCAGCCGTGCTCGGCCTCTGCTCCTGCGCCGGATACAAGCTCGGCGGCATCAAACCCGCCTCGCTCGCCGGCGTGGAAACCATCGCCGTGCCGATGTTTGCCAACGGCACCCAACACCCCAGGGCCAACGCGCTCGCCACCTCCGCCGTGGCCAACGCCATCGTCCAGGAAGGCACCTACCGCATCGCAACCGCGGATCAGGCGGACGCGGTGCTCGTCGGCGAGCTCAGCGCCATCAACTACCGGGCGATCCGCGGCACCCGCCTTGATACGCTGTTTCCGGAGGAACTCGCCAACACGGTGATTCTCCGGTGGACACTCAAGGATGCGCGGGATCCCACCAAGGTGCTGGCCACCGGCAGCTCCCGCGGCGAGAGCCAGCTTTTCGTTTCCGCCAACCTCCAGACCGCGCGCAACAACGCGCTGCCCGAGGCGCTCGACCGCGCCGGCGAAGCGCTCGTCTCCACGCTCGCCAACGGCTATTGATGGGTTTCCCGCCTGCCGGCATGCCTTCGCACCGGCGTTAGGCGCCGCATGAATCCACGGCTGCACATCATCTGACGGACACCGCAAAGGGAAACCGGTCCGGCCGGTTTCCCTGATTGCACAAGTCACGGTCCCGGCGCGCTCAGCTGAACTGCGTCTCGCCGTTCGGTCCCTGCGTGACCTGCGCGATGCGCAGTGGCAGACGGACGAGGATCTCGTCGTCGCAGCCGATGTCGATCGAGTAGATGCCGCTGGTCGGGAAACGCAGGCCCTGCAGGTTCATCACGATGTTGCGGGTGATGAACGGCGTGTTCTTGGGCATCTGCACCTCGAAGTCCGGCTTGATCGGCATGTTGTTCGGGTCAAGCGACTCGCCGTCCTCGTTGATGATGTTGATCGAAAGCTGGTGCTTGCCGGAGTCCTCGGCGGTGAAGCAGAAGCGCAGTGCCAGAGCGCAGGCCGGATGCACCACCGGCAAGGCCCGGGCCGCAAGGGTGTCGAAGGTTCCGGTGATGACCAGCTTGCCGTTGTAGTCCGCGGCGTGGTCGCAAAGAGTGGCGATTTGAATGTCCATGTTCAGGGTTGGAATG
>JALOUA010000246.1 GCA_025457625.1 Akkermansiaceae bacterium | reverse complement strand
ACACGCTCGGGTCCTGTTGGAAATCTCAGCAGCCCTTGAGGCGCGCTCCGAGCATCCCCTCGCCCACGCCATCGTCAGGAGCGCCCATGATCTCGGCATTGATCCTCCGGCTGTGACCGCATTCCAATCGACCGCCGGCAAGGGCGCCGAGGCAAGCATCGGAAATATCCGCCACATCGTCGGCAGCGAGCGTTTGTTTCACGAACTCGGCGCATCGGGCATGGAGACCTTGCAAAAACACTCCGCGCCGCTTCAGGCGATGGGAAAAACCTGCGTCTGGCTCGGCACCCGGGATGGCGACCGCGTGACGGCCGGAGCGGTGCTCGTCATGGCCGACACCATCCGGCCGGCAGCCCGCCATCTCGCCGCCGACCTGCACCGTCTGGGCGTGCGCAGCCGGACTGCTGCCCGAGGACAAACTGCACATCATCCGCCAGCTCGGCAAAGAGGGCTCGGTGATGATGGTCGGCGATGGCGTGAACGACGCGCCCGCGCTGGCCGCGGCCGACATCGGCGTGGCGATGGGAGCGGCAGGCACCGATGTGGCGATGGAAACGGCGGACATCGTATTGATGGGCGACCGTTTGGAGAACATCCCGCTGCTGTTGTCCCATGCCCGCAGGGCGCGCAGGGTGCTGTTGCAAAACCTCATCTTCGCCAGTGCGGTGATTGTCGTCCTGGTGATTTCCGCGCTGGGTTTCTCGCTCGCGCTGCCGCTGGGCGTCGTCGGCCACGAGGGCAGCACCGTGCTCGTCTGCCTCAACGGCCTGCGCCTGCTGATGATCCGCGGTGCGGACCTCACTTCTGGCACTTCGGGCACCAATACGTCGAGCGCTGGCCGATGACGGCATGGCGGATCGGCGTGCCGCAGACGCGGCATGGCTCGCCCTTGCGCTCATACACATACAGCCGCTGGCGGAAATAACCGGGCCGTCCGTCGGATTGCAGGAAATCGCGCAGCGTCGTGCCGCCTTCGGCGATCGCCTCTGTCAGGACATCGCGGATCGCCTGTGCCAGCTTCGCAAGACGCGGGCGGGACACGCGGCATGCCGGAGTGCGCGGCAGGATGCCCGCGCGGAACAAGGCCTCCGAGGCATAGATGTTGCCGACCCCGACGACGACCTTCGCATCCATGATGACGAGCTTGATCGCGGCGGACCGTTTCCCGCAAGCAGCCTGCAAATGCCCGGCTGTGAAGCCCGCCTCGAGCGGCTCGGGACCGAGATCCTTCAACAACGGGTGCTTCAGCGGGTCGCCGGCGAGGCGCAGGATCAGCCCGAAGCGCCGCGGATCGTGAAAACGCAGTTGTTTGCCATGATCGAGTGTGAAGCCCGCATGGTCATGGGTTTTCCATGGTCCGGATGGCGCGACGACGCGCAGGCTGCCGGACATGCCGAGGTGGATGAGCAGCGTGCTGCCGTCATCGATGGCAAGCAGCAGGTATTTCGAACGCCGGCGCACCGCGGTGATCCGGCGGCCCTCGATGGCGGCGATGTCCGTTGAAACCGGCTGCCGCAGATCGTGGCGGCGGATGATCACCTCGCGGATCCGCGCGCCCGCGACATGCGGCTCGATGCCGCGGCGGGTGGTTTCGACTTCGGGAAGCTCGGGCACGGCGGGGATTCGGTTAGAAAACAAACAGGCAGGCGGCGAGCACATGGCAGACGCTGCCGGCGAGCACGAACAGATGCCAGATGGCATGGTTGAACGGCAGTCGCCGCCACGCGAAAAAACCCACGCCCAGCGTGTAGGCCAGGCCACCCGCCACGAGCCATGCGACGCCGGCGGCCGGCAGGTTGCGGACCAGCGGCCCCATGGCGACCAGCACCAGCCAACCCATCAACAGATACAGTGCGGTGGACAGCCAGTGGTCCTTCCTGCCCTTGCCGAGGGTTTTCAACAACACACCCGCAAGCGCCATCGACCAGACCGCGGCGAACAACGCCCAACCCCAGGGCCCCTTGAGTGTGATCAGGGTGAAAGGCGTGTAGGACCCGGCGATGAGCAGATAGATGCAGGCGTGGTCGAGCGTCTGGAACCGCGCCTTCCAGCGCGGCGCGGTGAAGAAGTGATAGAGCGTCGAAGAGCTGTAAAGCAAAACCAGCGAGACACCGAACACCGCCGCGCACACCAGCTTGAGGGGATCGCCCGCGGCCAGCACCAGCATCACCACCAGCGCCGCGACGCCGAACACCACGCCCGCCGCATGCGTCAACAGGCTGGCGACCTCCTCACGGTGGGAGTCGCACAGATGCGATCGCTCGGGTGTTTCCTCACTCATTTGCGGACACCCCTCGTCATCGCCTCCCCAAACCCGCTTGTCGAGCCCGCCAAAGCGCCACCAGAACCATCGATGCGCCGGCAACGACGGCTTGGCTGATGGAATTTCACGCTGCGGGCTTGAACGGCGGGCCGCCACAGGGCAGAGCGGCACGGTGCATCAGGCATTCATCCTCGGCGCGGGGCTCGGCACCCGCCTGCGCCCGCTCACCGACCGGCTGCCCAAGCCGCTGGTGCCGCTATTCCATCGCCCGCTGGCGGCATGGACGCTCGATGCCTGCGCCAGGGCGGGCATCCGGCGCTTCGCCATCAACACGCATCATCTGCCGGAGGCGTGGGACGTCTTTTTGAATGCCACGGAAAACCAGGCGCGCGACATCCGGCTGTTTCACGAGCCGGTTTTGTTAGAAACCGGCGGCGGGCTCGCCAACATCGCGCCGTGGATGGACGACGCGCCGCTGCTGGTGCACAACGGCGACATTTTCACCACCCTGCCATTGGAGAAACTGATCGCCGCACACCAGGCCTCCGGCCTGCCGGCGACTCTGGCGCTGCGCTCCGCAGGCTTGCAAAAACGCATCGCGCTGGATGACACGCTGACCCGCGTGACCGACCTGCGCCATGAACTCGGCCGGGCAGCGGGAACCCACGTGTTCACCGGCATCTATTGTGTGAATCCGGAGTTTCTCGATCTGATCCCGCGCGGCGGGATCATCCCGGTCATTCCCGCGTTGCTCGAACTCGCCCGCCAGGGCAGGCTGGGCGCAGTGGTGATCGATGACGGGCTGTGGCTCGATCTCGGCGACCGCGAATCCTACTTGCAGGCACACCGCGAACTCGCGCTCGCACCCGCCGTCCACCCGCTGGCCGTGATCGAAGCGGGCGCGGTCATCGAAAACTCGGTCATCGGGCCGCAGGCCGTCGTCGGAGCCGGTGCCATCGTCAAAGACAGCCTGGTCTGGCCGGATGCACACATCTCGGCCGGTGCCGTGCTTGAAAAATGCGTCGTTTTCTCCGGAAAACCGGTGCACGGCAGCCATCGCGCCATGGATCTGTGAACTCTGCGTTCCGCATATCCTCTCGCCGATAAGTTTGGGAGAGTTTTTAATTAAAAATGGTTGATTATTTTTAAAAATTCGACAGTCTGGTGACGCATTGGCCACCACGGATGAATCTGTCCCGTTCCATGATCCGTCAGCATGTCTGGGCGCTCACGTCGCTCACGACATGGCTGGCAATGACTCAGGCGAGTCCGGCACTTGCCGGGACGAACGCCAATCCGATCGCCCGGCTGGCCCGCCTTTTTGATTCGCAACTCGTTAAGGTGGAAGATCGTGTGACATGGCTGGACGGCCGGATTTCGAGCTTTGCCCGGCGTAGTGAATATCCGCTCAAAACCGGGATTGGCTACCGCGGAGCGCGTGCCACCGCCCACTCCGAGGACCCGTCGATCACCTTGGATCTGGGGGCAGAGTTGCCGTTGGAGCAGATCTTTCTGGTTCCCGCCCAAGGGGAGTTTTTGCAAGATCAGGGAATTTTTCCAAAACGTTTCACCCTGGAAGTTTCCAAAACTGCCGATTTCGCTCGCGCGGCGGTGGTTTACAAATCGGGACAGTTCCAGCATCCATCGCCTGAGGGAACGCCGGTTCGGTTCAATTGCGGGGAAACCGCGCGATACGTGCGGCTAACGGTGCAGGAGGGCCACATGAAGGAGGCACACGATCTTTTCGGGTTGTCCGAAATGGTGGTGATTTCCAACGGCGAGCCGGTTTCCTTCGGCGCGGATGTTTCCACCGTCGGCAGCCTGCGGGTCGAACAACTCTGGCACCCGGAAGCCCTGGTCGATGGCCGCACGCCTCTGGGCATCTGGCACAACGCCTCGCAGCCGAACCAGAACCCCGGAGACGCCGTGATGGACGAAAGCGGCGAAGCCATCACCTCCTGGACGCTGCATCTCGGTAAAAGAAAGCCGCTCGACCGGATCATCCTGTTTCCCTATCAGATCAACCGTTCCTTCGAAACCTCGATTTTTCCCGAGTCCCTGGAGATCCGTTTGGCACAGGGCGACGGCTCCGCCGCCGAAACGGTCTTCGAATGGAGCAATCCCCTGCCCGGCTCCAGCCACATGGCGCCGATGGTCATTCCCATGCATGGCAGGATCGCGGAGTCGATCCGGATCGTCGCCAAGCGGCCATGGATCATGGGCGACCGCAAACTTCACGCGCTTTCGGAAATCGAAGTATGGTCGGGCGGTGATAATCTCGCCCGTGGCTGCGAGATCAAGCGCGAGCACGCCGGAGAAACCTCGACGGTCACCACCCTGACCGACGGCTACAGCTCGGACCGGCAGATCATCCCGGTGGGCATCTGGCTGGACCAATTGCGCGAGCGCAGCCGGTTGGAGCGGGAGCTTGCCGACCTGCGCACGGTCCAGCGCCAGCTCGCCTCCAACAGCGAGCTCAACGCCACCTGGGGTTCCGCCGTGGTGCTGGGACTGACATTCCTGATTCCCGTGTTCATCGTCGAACGCCGCCGCCTGATGTCCAAGGAGCAGCTCGAGAACATCCGCAAGCGCATCGCTTCCGACCTTCACGACGACATCGGCAGCAATCTGGGCAGCATTTCGCTCATCGCCCGCACCGCGCGCAAGGATCTGGTGCGGCTGCAGGGCCCGGAGGAAATCGCCGAAGACCTCGACGAGGTGGAAACCATCGCCCGCGAGAGTTCGCTGGCCATGCGCGACATCGTCTGGCTGCTGGAGCGCAAGCAGGACTCGATCGGCGACCTCGTGCAGCGCATGCGTGATACCGCCGGCCGTCTGCTGCGCGAGATGGATTACAAGGTCGAATGCGAATCCTCCAAGACCGCCGCCAAACTCTCGCTCGACGCCAAGCGCCATCTGTTCCTGTTCTACAAGGAAGCCATCCACAACGTGCTCAAGCACTCGCGCGCCGGCAAGGTTTCGGTCCGCCTGTGGGACGAGGATGACAAGCTCGCACTTGAAATCATCGACGACGGCATCGGCATCCCGACCTGCGAGCGCGACCGCCCGGCCAAGGTCAACAAGCTCACGGACCGCGCGCGCGTGCTCGAAGGCGAGCTGCAAATCACTTCCTCCAAGGGCAATGGCACCCACATCCTTCTCATGGTCAAACGTTCCCATCTCACCCACCAACCCGCAATGTCATGATCTCCGAAGCCACCACCATCACCCGCATCTGGATCCTTGAGGACCACGAAATCTTCGCCCGCCAGATCCGCCGCCTGCTCGCCGGCGAGGAGGATTTCTCCTGCGATCA
>JALOUA010000245.1 GCA_025457625.1 Akkermansiaceae bacterium | reverse complement strand
CAGCGCCACGCGGTGCGGCAGTTCGGCCTGCGGAAAAAGCGCACGCCGCATCCCATCCGCATGCTTGGCGAGAAACCGCTCCAAAGATGACGCGGGGACACACGCGTGTCTCCCATCGTTCCAGGCACACGGGAATCATGACAAGATTCGGCTGGCAACCATGATGCCGGACGTTACCATGCGAGCTATCCGCCAACCCGGAAAATCATGAAAACCCGCAGCTTGATTTCCCTCATTCTATCATCCGCCCTCCTCGCCGCATGTTCCGACAAAGAAGGGGAATCGGCATCCGGACCGGAGACCGCCGCCAAAAAACACCAGGCCGCGGCGGTGAGCTTCAATGATGGTTCGAAATGGACGGCCAATCCCGAAACGACCGCCGGAATCGACCGCATGAGACGCATGGTTTCCGAATTCACCACTGCGGACGATCCATCGACCTATCCCAAACTCGTCACGGCATTGGAACAGGAATACGCCACTGTGATCAGCAACTGCACCATGACCGGCGAGGCGCACAACCAGTTGCACAACTTCCTTGCGCCGCTCAATCAACTGATCGAGCCGCTCAAATCGGGCGATCCGCAAGTGGCCAAAGAGGCGCTGATCAAGTTGGAAAACCACTTGAAAACCTATTCCGCCTACTTCGAGTGAATCACGGACTCACTTCAGCAGGGTGTCGAGCGGCTCCGCAGCCGGACTCCAGTAGGCGATGGACGAGACCCGGCCGTCGTTCAGCTTGAGAACCGTGACCTTGTCCTTCTGCTCCGGAAACCTCGCGATGAGCGCCTCGTCGTCGCCGAGGATGATGCGGTGGACGTATTTCCTCATCTTGGGCATGGCGAACATGCGGCCGATGCCGGGCATGCCGTGGATGTTGGCGACATAAACCGCTTTTTTCGAGCCGAGATAGTCCTTGCCCAGGGCGTTGAGCGCGGCGTTGGCCTTTTTGCCGGTTTCCATGTCGTGGCTGACGAGCAGGAATTTCGTTTCCGCGGGCTTGAATGTGAAGGCCTGCTCGTGCTGGTCCCTGGCGGTGAACGATTCGACTTTGGAACCATCCGCGTACGGCGCGGCGAAAACCGGACTGAGGGACAGGGCGGCGGTGGCGAGCACGCTGGCGGCGAGTTTGAGATATCGTGGGATCATGGCGTTGTAGAAGTGTGCCCGAGTCATCCACGATCCACCGGGAAAGCAAGGGAATTCATTCCGGGGAGGAACGCGGCCGCTCAGGATCCGCCGGCCCAAACCCGGAGAAACAGCATGACGGGAATGGCGAGCAGGATCAGGGATGCGTCAAACAGCGTGCGTTTCAGCAGGCGGAAGTTGATCTGGTATTGTTCGCGTTCCTGCCACAGCAGGAAGTTGGGAAAAAACAATGGAACGCGCCGTTCGTAATCCGCGTATTCCGGGAATTTTTCCCGCAGGAACCTCGCTTCGTTCCGCATCATGGGGAGGAAGATCCCCATGAACGCCGCAACCACCAGGATGGTGAAATCGAGCCGGGCGAAGAGCAGGCCCGTGCCCGCGGCCATCAGGAAGGAGGAGAAATAGAGCGGATTGCGGCACACCGAGTAAAGCTCGGTTTGCACAATGATGCGGTCCTTGAGTCCGCCGATGGAGAGGGTGGAGAAAATCCTGCCGAGGATTCCGCCGAACATCAGCAGCACGCCGGTGAACCGCAGGCCGGTGGCCGGCGATTCATGGAGCTGCCATGGGTTCGGGATGTAGAAGAGATAAACCGCGAGAGCGATGGCAAGAAGCCGGAAGATCAGCTTGCGGTGGAGGTTGGAAAAACCCTGTGCCCGGAGACGTGGCGAATTCATGATTCAGGCGTGGTTGATTGAGTTATCGGCGGTGAGGAATGTTGCGGGGTGACGAAGGCAAGGGATCCGGTTTTCTCGAAGTCCCTCTTGAGCCGGCCGCTGTTGAACAACCATGCCGCACTCTGATAGAAAACAGTGGTGTCGTGGATCAGGGATCCGGCGGCCGGGCCGGGCGGCGAGAAACCGCCCGTCCCGGGATCGCAGGCGTATGCGGCGGATTGGCGATTGGGGCTCAGAATCGCGATGCCGTCGCGGGTGAGCAGGCCGAGTTTCTGATAATTGCTGACAAACGCGCGGCCGGGGCGGCCGGCGGCTGATGGGGCCAGCAGGTCGTGGCCGTAGCCCGGGGTTTGATAATTCCAGCCGAGCAGGCCGAAGACGGTTGGCATGACGTCGATCTGGCTGGCGAGGGTGGTGACGGCTTTGGGATTTGCCAGCTTGGGACTGTAGATCATCGCCGGGATGCGGTATTTGGTCACATCGAGCTCGGTTTTGCCCGCGCTGCTGGCGCAGTGATCGGCCACGATGACGAACAGGGTGTCATCGAACCACGGACGCTGGCGCGCTTGTTCGATCAGCCGGCCGATCGCCCAGTCGGCATATTTCACCGCCGCCGCGCGGCCGCTGTGCGATGGCATGTCGATGCGCCCGGCCGGGAAGTCGTAGGGCCGGTGGTTGCTGGTGGTCATGCAGAAGAAATGGAAGGGCCTGCCGGCGGCGTGGTCGGCATCGGCTTGCCCGATGGTTTTGGAGAACAGGTCTTCATCACAGGCCCCCCATGATGTCTTGAAGGTGATGTCCTCTTTTTTCCACGCACCCGCATCCACGATCCGGCAGCCGGCGGTGGAGAAGTAGCGGTTCATGAAGTCGAAGCGGCCGTCGCCGCCATAGAGAAAAGCGCAGTCGTAGCCGCGGTCGAGAAACGGGCTGAAGGTGGTGGTGAGGTTGGTTCCCTCAGGGCGGTAGATGATGGCCTGTCCGGGGGTTGGCGGCAGATTCAGCGTCAGCGCCTCCATGCCGCGCACGGTGCGGGTGCCGGTGGCGTAGAGGTTTTCGAAAAAGACGGACTGCCCGGCAAGGCGGTCGAGATTGGGAGTGAGCCCGGAGTTTTTTCCGAGATAACCCATGAAATCACCGCTCATGCTTTCCATGCAGACGAGGATGACGTTCGAACGGCGCTCCGGGATACGGCCGCTGATGGAGCGGCGGAGATCGTCCGTGGCGGGAGAGCTGGCCGGCGCGTCGGCGGTGGCGAGAAGTTGTTTTGCCTCGTCGAGCGCCTGATCCTGCGGCAGCACGGCATACCATTTGTGATAGTCGAGTTCCATGGCGCGGAAAGCGGCGAAGAACGACCAACAGCCGTTTTTCGCGAGTTCGCCATGGTAGTTGTTAGCAAACGCCGGCATCGCCTGCTGGCTGACGCCGGCTGCGACGAGCGCGGCGAGAGCGAGTCCCGCGGCGGGCCACGCGATGCGGTGGCTCCAGCGGGTGGCTCCAGCCGCCGCCCATGTCAACAGGCCGGCGCGGGCCATGCCCCATGTCACGATGGCGGCGGCGGCGGTGATGCCGCAGAAAATCGGAATCATCGGGTAGGATTCCACGATGTTGCCGAGGACTTCCTGGGTCCATATCAGGTAGTCCACTGCGATGAAATTGAAGCGCGCGCCGAATTCATCCCAGAACACCCATTCGGCGGTGGTGATGAAGATGAGAACCGCCACGAAGAGGGTCATCAGCGCCGCCAGGGTCCATCCGCCGGCGCGTGATTTCAAAAAGCGCGACGGGCTGGCGGCACCTAACAAAAGCCACGGAACCGCCGCGAACACCGCGGCCGCCGCATCAAAACCGATTCCGGTGGCGAAGGCGCCGGCAAGCGACGGGCTCCAGTCGAGCTGATGGCGGGCGGTGATCAGAAGCAGCAGCCGCGAAACCAGTGAAACCGCGAGAAACAACGAGAAGGCGACGAGTGCGAGACGGGCGGGCGAGGAGCTGAAGTAACGGCGCATGGGATGGAATGGAGTTTGCGGAAAGCGCGCCCCGCGTACATGCGGGCGGCATCCGGAAAACCATTTAGCAAACCGAAGATGAGAATCCGGTGAGCTGGCTGGTTTTTCTCCAATTCAGTTTCTCCATGCGATCACCACCGCGCCCGCGGCAATCAGCGCTCCGCCGATCAGGTGCTGTGGCGTCAGTTTTTCCCTCAGGAACAAGGCGGCGAGCAGGATGGTGAAAATCACGCTCAGCTTGTCCACCGGCGCGACCCGCGACGCCTCGCCTATCTGAAGGGCGCGGAAATAGCAAAGCCATGAGAGCCCGGTGGCGATGCCGGAGAGCATCAGGAACAGCCAGGCCTTGCGCGGAAGCCCGAGCATGGCCGCGGGTTGGGTCGTGGCCATGGCGATGCCCCAGGTGAAGACCAGCACCACGGTGGTGCGGATGGCGGTGGCGAGGTTCGGATTCACGCCGGCCACTCCGGCTTTCGCGAGGATCGCGGTCAACGCGGCGAACAAGGCGGACAGGAGTGACCAATGGATCCAGTTCATGGTGGTGCGGCGGGCAATCCGAAGGCGAACTCGATCCAGCCGTCCGGCGTTTTGCGGGCCTTGAGGGTGCCGCCCATGGCGTTGGCGGCGTCCAGGCTCAGGGCGAGCCCGATGCCGAGGTGCCCGCCGCTTTCGCTTTCGCAACCCTCACCCCGGAACAGCGGCTCGAACAGGCGCTCCGGTGAAATTGTTAGATCCGGGGCGGGATTGGCAACCGTGATGACGGCCTGTTTGCCGGCCGCTTGGCAGCGGATGCGGACCGGGCTGTTGTCGGGCGCGTAACAGGCGGCGTTGTCTAACAGGTTGTTGAGGATGATGCGGCAGAGCGAGCGGTCGCCGATGATCCGCGGCGCGGGATCGCAGGGTTCCACGGTGATCGTGATGCCGCGTTGTGTGGCGGCGGCCCGGAATGGCGGCAGCAGTTCATCGATGAGCCCGCGGAGGCAAAGCGATTCCGGTTTCAACGGGGATGCGGACGGCTCGCCGATGCGTGCGAGGGCGGAGAGGCGGTTGACCAAGGCCGCGAGTTCCCCGGCGGTTTTCCGGCAGCTCGCGAGATGGCCGGCGTAGGCTTGGGCGTCGCGGGTTTGCGAGAGGGCGAGCTCGGTGGTGGCGCGGAGCCCGGCAATGGGTGTGCGCAGTTCGTGGGCGGCGTGGCGGATGAAGTCCCGCTCGCGCTGGCGGATGGCCGCAACGCGTGCCAGCAGGGAGTCGAAGTTTCCCGCGAGTCCGGCGATTTCCGCAGGCAGGGCTTCCGGAAGTTCCAGCGCGGAATCGAGTTGGTGTTCGGTGCGCTCCCGAACCTGGCGCGTAAGGTCGTCAATCGGCCGCAGC
>JALOUA010000244.1 GCA_025457625.1 Akkermansiaceae bacterium | reverse complement strand
CGAGCCGGCGTTGCGGGCCTTCGTGCGCTCACTGGTGCCCCGTCGGGGGGACGTGCCGGAGGTGATGCAGGAAGTGGCCGTCGTCTTGTGGCGGAAATTCCGCGAACTGGCGGCGCCCGAGGACTTCCGCAAATGGGCGTTTGGTGTTGCCCGGCTGGAGGCACTGGCCTGGGCCCGCGACAAGGCTCGTGATCGGCACGTGTTCGACCCCGAGTTGCTGGCCACGTTGGCGGATGCGGCGGAGAGTTCAAGCCTACGGTTGGGAGCCCAGCGCGAGGCATTGGAAGACTGCCTGGGCAAGTTGCCCGACGCGCGGCGGGAACTGGTCCTGACGGCCTACGCCCCCGGTACGAGCATCGAGAAGATGGCGGTTCAAAGAGGGCAGACCCGCATGGCGCTTTACAAGGTGCTGCACCGCATCCGACTGGCCTTGGTGGAATGCACGCGTCGGGCGTTGGAACAGGCGGAGTACGCATGAATCTCGACGAGCAGGCGATGGAGCTGATACGGCGCTACGTCGACGGCCTGGCCTCGGCGGAGGATGCCCGGCAGCTTGCCGAACTTCTGCGGGCCGACGCCGCACTGCGCGACCGATTCTTGGAATACCTCAACATCGATCTTGCCCTGGAGGACTTCGCAGCCGCAGACGTGGCCAGCCGGGCTCCCAGCATCGCGATCGACCGAAGTATTCTGCCGCGATGGCGGGGTGTGTTCGGAGTGGCGGTGGCCGTTGCGTTGATCCTCACGGTGACGATCTGGAGCGTGCACAAGCGTCCGACAGTTGACGTCGACCGTCCCGCCTCATCGTCCGTAGCGGCTGAGGTGTTGGCTGCTGAGCGGGTGCAATGGGTTGGCCAGGGACCTCCGCTCGCGACCGGCACACATCTCAAGGTCGATCGCATCCAGATCGCGCAAGGCAAGTTGACGCTGCGGTTGGAGTCGGGCGTGGTTCTCGAACTGCTCGGACCTGCCGATGGCACGTTCGAGACGCCGATGCGGCTTCGGTTGGCCAAGGGGCGAATGAACGCCGACGTGGGCAAGCAGGGGCAAGGATTTACCGTCGCCACCGCCGCCGGCGAGGTGGTCGATCTGGGAACGCGATTCGCCGTGGATGTGTCCGCCGAAGGGGAAACGAAGACGGCCGTCTTTTCCGGCCAGGTGCGGATCGATTCGGTCAGCAGCGAGGGCCATCGCGATACGTCATGGCACTTGCGTGAAGGTGAGGCGGTGCGGTTTCGCAAGCGCGAGAAGCCTCGTCGACTGGCCAGTCTGCTGTTGAGCCCCGCGGGAAGGCTGCAGGCGGAAACGAACCAGTCGAACATCATCGTCGGCGTTTCCGACAACGTAGTCGAGGTCGATTTCCAGCGCTTTTACGGTGTGATTCCCGGCGGAATGCTCGACGGGGCTTCGGCGTACTCCGACAATCACAATCAGCGCTGGCGAGCGGTGCCCGGAGGTGTTTTTCCCGCGGAATTGCAGGGCGCCGAGCTGATCTGCCCTTTCCAAGCGGACCGGCACGCGTTGGACCTCAAAGTGACGGTCGTGTTGTCGCAGCCAGGAATTGTCTACGTGATGCACGACGTGCGCAAGCCGCCACCGGACTGGCTGGCCAAGGATTTCGTTGACACGGGCATGCGCCTGCGATCTGGGCCGTGGCAGCCCCGCGGGAAGGTGGTTCAGGGTGTTGCTCCTGATGGAAACGGCAAGTACTTCTTGCACTACTCCGTATGGCGGAAAGAAGTGCCCGTTGCCGGCGCCGTGGAATTGGGCCCGCCGCACCTGCGCGGCCAAGGGGGTCCCAGCGCCATGTACGGTATCGCCGTCAAGCCGCTGCCGAAAGCCGCCGGAAAGCCAACAGATATCGTGATGGGGGCGGACGGCCGGACTAAAGACATGCCGATCAAAGAGGCCCTCAAGGACTCCGTCATGGCCGTCGGCGGTTCGATCAAGGTGACGACCGGCCACGATGGCGCGGTGACCAGGGTGGAAGTGGGTGGAATCTACTCGCAACCCAAAAAGAACAAGAAACAGTAACCGCTTGGCCGGCTTTCCTGGAAGCGGTTGGTCCTCCACGTTCCATTCGCCGACAGGGGGAATCGGCTCCAGGCGCGAGGAAGCCCTTGTTCGTCAGGAACACGGCAGCGAGGCGATCAGTCCGTTGCCTTGTTGTTATCAGATGTCCATGTGTTGATCGCAATGGTCGGAGGTACCGATGGGAGTGACTCGACTGAAATCGCCGGGGCTGATGCTGGCGATGCTGGCCGCATGGATTCTCGCCGCCGCCGGCGCTCGCGCGGCAGCCCCGGAAAAGCCCAACATCGTCCTCATTCTCATTGATGACATGCCATGGTATGGCACGGACGTGCGGATGGATCCTGACCTGCCCGGCTCGGCGATGGCTTTCCGCCACATGCCCAACGTGCAACGCCTCGCCGAGCAGGGCATGACCTTCCAGCGCGCCTATACCGGGGCGGCCATGTGCGCGCCGTCGCGGTGCTGCCTCCAGACCGGCATGACCGCGGCGCACCACCTCTTCAGCGGCAACGGAGGGTTCGGTTCGACGACCGACGGCAATGTCCAATACAGGACCAAGAAGGAGGATGCGAAGCGCCCGCTGCTCTGCCCTGAGCCGCAGGGCAACATCCGCTTTTCCTCCATTGGGGACGTCCTCAAGGCCGGAGGCTACACCACCGCGCACTTCGGCAAGTGGCATCTCTACGGCGGCGGGCCGGCCAAGCATGGCTACGACCAGAGCGATGGCGAGACCACCAACAGCTCCTTCCGGCCGGCCAAAGACCCCAAGACCGGCAAGAATGCATACACCGATGCCGACCCCAAGTACATGTTCAGCATCACCGACCGCAGCATCACGTTCATGGAGTCCGCCGTCAAGGCGCAACGGCCGTTCTATCTGCAAATCTCGCATTACGCGACGCACGCTTTTTATCAATGCCGCCCCGAAACGCTGGCGAAGGTGGAACAGGATCCGGTGTTCCAAAAGGCCACGAACCTCTCATCGAAGGAGCTACAGACAGCAAAAGTATGCGCCGCGATGTGTGAAGATCTGGACACGGCCATCGGGCAGGTTCTCAAGAAGATGGACGATCTCGGCATCGCGAAGAACACCTATGTGGTCTTCACCTCAGACAACGGCTACAAAGCTTGGAACGAGGGCTATGAGCCGCTGCGCGGCGGAAAATGGTGGCTCTGGGAGGGCGGCATCCGCGTGCCGATGATCGTGCGCGGGCCTGACGTCCCGGCGGGAACACGCTGCAACGTGAATGTGGTGAACTACGATTTTCTGCCAACGTTTGCGGATCTGGCGGGGGCGACCAGCCACATGTCCAAGGAAGTGGACGGCGCCAGTTTCAAGGCGCTACTGTTCGGCCAGCCGGTGGCTGACAGCTATGTAACCCGCCCGCTGTTCTTCCATTATCCGCACTACCGGGTGGCGCCGCCCGCTTCGGCGCTCATCGCTGGACAGCAGAAGCTCCTGCATTACTACGAATGGCCGGACAAGGAGTGGCTCTACAATCTCAACGACGATCTCGGTGAGACGAACAACCTTGCCGCCGCACAGCCGGAAAGGGCTGCACAGATGGCGAAGCAACTCGCGAATCAGATCAAATCGGTTGGCGGCTACTTTCCCAAGCCGAATCCCAAAGCCGATCCCAACGCCGTGATTTACCACCCCGGCAACCCTTCAACCCGGGGCGACAGCCATGCCCCTGAACTGGGCATCAACGAGGAACGGACAACGCCAAAACGAAATAGGAAATGATGGAATCAACGAAAATGAATCATATCCGCGTACTCATCCTGGGCGCCAGCCTCGCGCTGACCGGAACCGGGCTGGCGACAGAGGCGAAAGTGGATCATCCGAACATCCTCTTCATCCTCGCCGACGACCTCGGCTATGGTGACCTCACTTGTTACGGCAGTTCCATCCCGACGCCCAACATCGACCGGCTCGCGAGCGAGGGAACGAGGTTCACCGATTTCCACTCCAACGGCAGTGTCTGTTCGCCGACGCGCTGCGCGCTCATGACCGGACGCTACCAGCAGCGCGCGGGAATCGCCGGGCTTGTCCGCGGGGACAACGGCATGAGCCCGGACGAGTTCACGATTGCACAAGCAATGAAATCGTCGGGGTATGTCACCGGGATGTTCGGGAAATGGCACCTCGGGGAGCTGCCCAAATTCAATCCGGTCAAGCAGGGGTTCGATGAATACAAGGGGGCTTTGGGCGGACGAATCGATTACTTCACCCACCAGGCCGCCGGGAAACCGCACAATCTGGACTGGTGGAATGGCGTGGAGCCGTTGGAGGAACAGGGCTATTCCACGACACTGATTGCGGATCATTCGATCGATTTTATCCAGCGATCCAAGTCCAAACCGTTTTTCCTGTATGTGGCGTTCAACGCGCCGCATACACCCGTGCAATCTCCCGACGCGATGGACGGGAAGGATCCCGAGGCCTATCGCAAAGTGGTCGAATGGATGGACAAGGAGACCGGCCGCATTCTCGCCGCGCTTAAGGAGGAGGGGCTGGCGGACAACACGTTCGTCTTCTTTTTCTCCGACAATGGCGGACATGAAGGCATTCAGGGATGCAGCAACAAGCCGCTGCGCGGGTTCAAGGGCAGTTTTTGGGAAGGCGGTCATCGCGAACCGGCCATCGCCCGGTGGCCGGGTCATGTTCCCGCCGGCAAAGTCACCGATCAGACCGCCTTGGGCATGGATTTGATGCCGACCGTCATGGAACTCGCAGGAGCCACCTTGCCACCGGATCGCATGCTCGACGGGATTTCCCTGGTTTCGCTGCTTTTGCACGAGCAGCCGCTTCCGCCTCGCAAGCTCTTTTGGGCCCAAGGCAAGGATTGGGCAATGCGGGACGGCCCGTGGAAACTGCTGCACGAGGGGGACGCCGAGTATTTGTTCGATCTGGGCAAAGACCTTGGCGAACAACACGACTTGTCGGCACAATTCCCCGAACGCGTCAAGAATATGCGCGCGGAATTTCAAGCCTGGGCCGCGGACGCAGGGGCCGGGAGTGGTCGAGGATCAAGGCCCAAGAAACAGCAACCAAAGGAGTCGCCGTGAATCCAACCACGCCAAGCCTCGAAACAAACAGGAAATCCAACCAATGAAAAGAAGGTCTTCCGTTTCAAGCCGGGCTCGCCCTGCGAGAAACTCGGCATCAAGCCACTGGATCTGAGCAAGGTCGGCTCCACCCTGCAGGATCCA
>JALOUA010000243.1 GCA_025457625.1 Akkermansiaceae bacterium | reverse complement strand
TTCACGGACGTGAACCGCGACTACAACGCCATCATGAAGGATGTCGTGCGCGACTGGGAGACGATTGCCACGAACTACACGGCGAGGTATTACCCGCATGTTTCCGTCGGTTGGGACGCCAGCCCGCGGGCGTTCAACTACAAAGGCGCGATCGTGAAAAACAACACGCCGGCCAACTTCGAGCAGGCGCTCCGCCAAGCCAAGGCATTCGTGGATGCCCGTCCCCGGCAAGCGCCGCTGATCACCGTCAACAGTTGGAACGAATGGACCGAGACGAGCTACCTCCAACCCTGCGCCAAGTATGGGTACGGCTATCTGGAGGCGGTGAAGAAAGTGTTTGGGGAAGATTCCAAGTGACACCCCCGGGGCCAATTGCATATTACGGATCGCCGCCACGGCGCTCAAGGCGGGCGACGCCAAGAACACATTTTGAAATCATGAAACACATCATCACATTATTAACCTGCCTTGGCTGCTGTGCGCCCGTCGTGCGCGCTGACAACGCCATCGAACCATGGCGCGCCCTCGACTACGGGATGTTCATCCATTTCGGAATGAGCACCTTTATCGGCAACGAGTATGGCTCCGGCAAGGAAGACGCCGCCACCTACGCGCCCACCCACCTCGACGTGGATCAGTGGATTCGCGTCGCCAAGGATGCCGGCATGAAATACGCCGTGCTCACCTCGAAGCACGTGGCCGGGCATTGCCTGTGGGACAGCCAGGTGCAGTTCCGCGGCAAGGAGTTCGATCACGATATCCGCACCAGCGGCAACCAGACCGATGTCGTCGCCGCATTCGTCAAGGCGTGCCAGAAATACGGCCTCATGCCCGGGCTGTATTGGTGTCTGCAAGATCACCGGAACAACTCGAAACCGCTCAAACAACAACGCACCGCGCCGTTACCGGACGATTTCTTTCAACTCGCGCAAGATCAGCTCACCGAGTTGACCCGGCTTTACCCGGCAGTCAACTACTACTGGCTCGACATCCCGGTCGCCGCCAGCCCCGCGCAACGCGTCGCGCTCTATGATCTAATCAAACGCCAGCGTCCCGGCACGATCGTGCTGTTCAATCACGGCGCAGCCAAACCCAAAGGGCCGCTGACCGTTGCCGGCTGCCAGTCCGCGTGGCCGACGGATGTGCTCAACACCGAACGCCAGCCGCTCCAGCCCGGCTGGTTCAAGCCGGAACAAACGTGGCAGGGCAAAACCTACCAGCTCGGCTACGAGCACTGTGACACGATTTGCAAAAAATGGTTCTGGGTCGAGGGTGACCGGCCGCGCCCCGTATCCGAGCTGGCGCAGCTTTACTGGGACACCCACGCTGCCGGCGGCAACCTGCTGCTCAATGTCCCGCCCGACCGCACCGGCCGCATCCCGGAATATCACGTGAAGGCGCTGATGGAACTCAAAGAGGAGATCCAATGAGAGCATTTATCACTTCATCACTCCGCATAAAATTTATGAAACATGGGAGTGATTGCGCAGGAAATTTGTGCGGATTACCGCTCACAGTTTTTTCCGGAGTGGTCCAGTCTTGCGGACGGTCCAGTGGGAGAAATTAACCTCTTCCCCCCGAACTCCGCCGCCCGGCTCAACGGCTGTTTCATGAGCCGCCCGGCCGCCCGGCCAAAATAATTTTTTCAATTTCAGCCACTCAAGTTTTCCGGAAGACTGTGCCGCTTATGGACGGACTGAGAAATCGTACAGGGAAAATCCGTACTGGCTCGCTCGTTTGTTGCCAAGCATCCGCACGTGGCGCGCGGTCACGGGTGGAAACTTCAGGGTGACTTCGCCGCCTTTGCCGTCGGTGACGTGGATGGCATCCCGCCAGGTCGTCCCGTCATCGGAGACCTGGATTTGATAGTCCTTGGCGTAAGCTGCTTCCCAGACGAGGCCGACGCTGCTGAAGCTGGTGGGTGATCCAAGGTCAATGGCGATCCACTGGTCGTCGGTTCGCGCGGAAATCCAGCGGCTCGATCCGTCCAGGTCGGTCACGAACCCGGCCGCGCTGCCCTCGACGGAACTCGATGCGGTGGCTGGTTTTCCAAGTGCCAGGTTCGCCGGCTTGGCGGGGCGGACATCGGGAAGCTCCGTGAACTTGCCGTTCTGGTATTGGGAGCGGGCGATGTTCCAGCCATCCACCACGATGCGGGTTTTCGCGGGATCGATTTCGCCGTTGTATTCGATGTTCACCGTCTTGGATTCACCGGGCAGCAATGAGAAGAAGTTGTCCTCGTAAAAGGCGGGCCGGATGGGTTTTCCGGTGTTGGCATCCTGCAGCCGGAGCCAGATCATGAAAGCGATGTGGGGCGAGGAATTGTCCACGGACACCTGATGGAAATTCCTGCCGGCGCGGGAACTTTGTGAGACGGTGGTCTTCACGCCGGTCTTTGGCAGGTTCTCAAGTGACGCCATCCCCTGAAACAAGGGGCCGGTCAAAGTCCGGCCGGGCTTGTAGGGCTTTTGGGAACTCCAATAGAAGTTGTCCGAGACGATCTTGCCCGCGGCGTCCGCGAGGGTGAGCTTGAGAAAATAGACCGGGCTGAGGTTTTCCGGCTGCTCAACCTTGAGGATGTCCTTCACGAAGCGGTCGGCGGGCACGTCGATTTGAAGCGCTTTCCGATAGACCTCCTTCATGTCGAGATTCAGGATGCGGACCGTGGCGGTCTGGTTCGGGAACGCCTTGCGGTGTTCGTTGTTCACTCCCACGGTGTTTTTAAGGAAGTCATACTGGATGTGGAGCGGCTCATGGGCGCTCTGGCTGGCGTAGAGGGCGGCGGTCGGTTCCAGGGACCAGTCCCACATCCGTCCGCAAGTCTGGCGGTTCGGGCTGTTGTGATACCAGAAGAGCAGCCCGCTGCTGAAACGCTCGCCATATTCGAAACGCTGGGCGTTCCAGGCTTCCCACAGCGCCTTGTAGGCGACGCTGCCGAACATCTGCGCCTTCCAGGCGTATTCCTCGATGCCGGAGGAGTCTCCGTATTGCCGCACCGCTTGGTCGTAAAGACGGGTCATGCCGTGGAAGCCGTCGCCATCCAGATAGTCCCATGTCTGCTTGTTGATCGGCCACAGGTCTTTCTCGTCCATCATTTCCCGTAACGCGTCGATGGTCGGCAGGATGGGCGTTCCATATTCCGGATTGAATCCGCTCAGGCGGCTGCCGCGGTCCGAACCGGTGTCCTCGTAATACCACATGGGATTGCAGGTGCCGTAGGGACTGCCGTCGTGAATCCCATCCGTCTCCGAGCCGGCCTGATATCCGCGGGTGCCGTCCAATTGGTCGAGGATGTCCTTGATGGGGACGATATTGTTCGCCTGCCGCTCGTTGGCCGAGACGTAGTAGGCCACGCTCGGGTGGTTGCGGATGCGCTTCACGGTGTCCGCGACGTTCGCGCGGTATAACTCTTGGTCCGCCGGAATCACCGTGTCGCCGGTTTGCCAGAATTCCACCCATGTCAGGATGCCGAGTTCATCGCAGGCATCGAAGAAGTAATCCGACTCCGTGACCCCACCCGCCCAGAAGCGCAGGAAATTAACTCCGGACTGCCGCGTGTATAAAAGTTCCGCGCGTGTCCGCTCATCGGAAGTCCGGCACATCGCCTCGGGAATCCAGTTGGAGCCGGTGATGAAGAAACGTTCGCCATTGACGTAAAAGATGCGGCTCTTGTCGGGCGTGTTGCGGTCGCTGCGCACGTCCCGGATGGCGAAGCGGGTCTTCAAGGTGTCGGAAACGCCGCTCTTTTGTTCGAAGGAGAATTTCAGGCGATAGAGCGGCTGTGCCCCCTTGTGGAAGGGCCACCAGACCCTCGGGTTTTTGAAATGCAGTTGCGCGAACTTTTCCGGGGCGAACCCCACCGTCTTCGTCTCGCCGGGCTGGAGCTCGACGGGTTGCCGCAGGGTCAGATTATTCTCCTCGATGGCAGCAATCAGCTCCCCGCGCTGGGGAATGTCGCTGGCATTGCGAACTTCCACCGAGAGCGTTTCCTTTGCGGAAGAAAGATCTGGGACCGGCAGTTCGCTTTTCACAAACGGATGCCGCAGCAGCACCGGCCCCGTGGCAAACACCTTGACGTCGCGCCAAATCCCGGTGTTGCGGTCGCGGATGCCGTCCTTGAAGGTAAAATCCCAGCCGCAGGTCATCAGCATGGTGGTATAAGCTCCGATCTTTCCGTCCGCGCCGTTGCGGTTCTCGTTTTGTGCGCTTCCTCCCGTGTTGGATCGCGGCTTGAATCCGTTCGGCGGATCGATGGGGTGGACAAGCACCGCCAGAACATTGTCGCCGCCGATCACCGCCGCCTGGCTGATGTCGAACAGCCCGCGATTGAACATGCCCGCCATGTCTCCCCGCTTCTGCCCATTCAACCAGATCCCGGCCTTGTAGTTGATGCCGTCGAACTGCATCCAGACCTTCTTGCCGGCGAAAGATGCCGGAATCGTGAACTTGCTGCGGAACCAATAAGTGTAGAACGCCGCGCCGACCTCGCTGATGTCGGGTATCCTTTTTTCCCCGCGCTTGTTGTTGACGCCGAAGTAAGGCTCCGGATACACCCCCGCCGCCACCAGGCTGTTGAGCACCGTGCCGGGGACGATCGCGTTTTGCCACCCTTCGGACGATGATCCCGGACTGGAAACCGCCGCGCCGTCGTCGGTCTCGGAGGCCGGTTTCATTTGCCAGGGAGTGGCTCCGCCATGACCGAAAGCGGATCGCAAGGTGATGGTTTCCCGCTCCGGATAGGGATTCAGAACGGGCGTTGGGGCATCATCCGCCAGGGCGAGGCAGGCGGTCAATGCGCCGCACAGGCCAACCAGAATGGAGCAACGGGAGCGGGGCGGTGGGGTGTTTTTCATGGTATCAGTGCGTTGGACTGCCGGGCTCCCTAATTAACCAGAAGTGCGGTGCCTTTGGTAGGAGGAAATTTTTCCAGATGGGAATCGGCGGCTTTCCGGAGTCGCTCTGCGGTTTCGGGGTGTTTCTCGATGACGTTGTTTTGTTCGAGGAAAATCATGACGCTGTTTGGCCGCTCTCCGGCGGTCACGCTGCTGGAAGCGAGGAGCGTAAAAGCAAGCAGGGCGGCGGGGATGATGCTTCGGATGGTTCTCATCGAATGTGGATACTGGGAAAATGGCGATGCCGTTTCAATCAAAACTCATTTACTGTCTCGACTCCATGAGAATGTCCGGTTTTTAACTCCATGAAAATGTCCTATTGAGGCCGGAGATGCGGTAGCAACTCTGGCCACAACATGGAGACA
>JALOUA010000027.1 GCA_025457625.1 Akkermansiaceae bacterium | reverse complement strand
GACTGGCTGTCGGAGGGGCGCTTCGCGGGCATCGTGCTGATGATCTCGCTCAATCTCTATCCGATCCTCTACATGAACATCGCCGCCGCGCTCTCCAATCTCGATCCGGCGATGGAGCAGGCGGCGGAAAACCTCGGCTGCCCGCCGTGGCGGCGCTTTTTCCGCATCACCCTGCCGCTGGCCATGCCCGGCGTGTTTGCCGGTGCATCGATTGTTTTCATCTGGGCCTTCACCGAGCTGGGCGTGCCGCTGGTGTTCGACTTCAGCCGCACGGCGTCGGTGCAGATCTTCGATGGCATCAAGGGACTGGATAAAAACCCGATCCCCTACGCGCTCACGGCGATCCTGCTGGTGGTGGCGGCAGGCGTTTTCTCGCTTTCGAAATTCGTGATGGGCCGCTCGCCGCTGGGCACCGCGCCACGGCCCAAGGGGCGCTCCTCGTCGCTGCGCCTGCGCGGCTGGAAGTCGGTGCTTTGCGCGATGTTGTTTCTAACGGTTTTCACGCTCGCCGCCATCCCGCACGCCGGAGTGCTGCTGCTCTCGCTGGCCGGGCGCTGGTATGGCACGGTGATTCCGGACGAGTTCACCATGAGACATTACATCGAGGCGCTCGGCAACGGCCTGGTGGTGCCCTCCATCCAGAACAGCCTGATGTATGCCGGCTGCGCCACGCTGGTGGCGCTGGCCATCGGCCTGAGCGTGGCATGGGTGGTGGTGCGCTCGGATTTGCGGTTCCGCAACGCGCTCGACGCGCTGGTGATGCTGCCGCTCGCCGTGCCCGGCCTGGTGATGGCCTTCGGCTACCTCGCGCTCTCACAGGAGGGCAAACCGTTTCATTTCCTCGTCGGCGCGGGCGGCAGTCCGTTCATGCTGTTGGTGATCGCCTATGCCATCCGGCGGCTGCCCTATGTCGTGCGCTCGGCCGTGGCGGGCCTGCAGCAGAGCAACCCGATGCTGGAGGAGGCGGCGAAATCCCTGGGTGCCACGCCCTTCCGCATGATGCGCCGCGTGGCCATTCCCCTCATCGGCGCGAACCTCGCCGCCGGCTCGATCCTCGCCTTCGCCTTCGCGATGTTGGAAGTCAGTGACAGCCTGATCCTCGCGCAACAGGCGGAGCATTATCCCATCACCAAGGCGATCTACACGCTGCTCTCCACGCTGGGCAACGGCACCGAACTCGCCGCCGCGCTCGGCGTCTGGGCGATGGTCTTCCTTTCGACCGCGATCATGGGTGCCGCCATCCTCGGCGGCAAACGCGGCGGACTGTTCAAGGTGTGAAGCCGCGGGGACACGGTTTGCATGCCCCGGAAAACCGGAAATGGCGAGACCCGGAATGCGCAAAACATGTGGCCTGCCGGTTCCGGGAATGCCCGGACCGTTGCGGCGCGAAGCGGAAAAGCGGGGCGCGCAAGGTGCGGACGCACGCGTCAGGCACAGCGATGCAAAATTATGCAATATTTGTTTGCCATGTCTGCCGCCTGCGTCTTGATTCGACACACCCGGCCGTTACCGGCGTGTCACCGACTCAAACCCATCAGGCATCCGGACGCGTTTCCGTAGCCGCATTCGCCACATCCGTTTCATGAAAACCCAGTCAAAAAATCCAAGTCATCCGTCATCCCGCAGCCTCGGCTGCCTGCTCGTCCTGCTGTGCGTGGCGCCGTGCACGATCCGTGCGGAGATCGTGCAAGCCGGGGCGGGCAGTTTCACCACGACGACTCCCGCGGACTTCAAGCCCTTGCCGGAAAAGATTTTCCGCACGGCGGATGTCACCGGGCCGATGGTCACCAGCCAATGGTGGAGTTCGCTGGTCTGGCAGGAGTTTTCCGCCAACATGTTCGCCCACCCGCTCGGCATGGTCTGCACGCCGGAGGGTCTGGCGATCACCTATCCCGGCGCGGCCATCGTGGCCAACGAACAGGCCATCATGGGCGGCGGCGTCACTCCGGACGGCGATTTGAAAATCGGGCTCTCGGCGGGATCGCTCTTCAAATCGGCGGACTGCGGCGGCTACTCCGACTGGTTTGTCACCGCGGCATTCAGCGCCGGCGAGGCCTCGCTCAAGACCACTTTCGGACACGGCAGCCCGTTTGTCTATTGCACCTTCAGCGGCGGCGAGCCGGTGCTGCGTTTCAGCGACAAGCCGCGCGTCTGGGCGGGTGGGGAAACAGACGCCGTGCTGGGCGTGACCGTCAAAGGCAACCACTACGGCCTGTTCGGTGCCGGCGGCACGCACTGGAGCGGACTGGATGGATCGGTTTTCACCAATGTTTCCGGCGGCAAATCCTATTTTTCCGTGGCCCTGCTGCCGGATGCCCAGCCCGCGACCCTGGCGCGTTTCGCAAGTTGCGCCCATCGCCACGTGACGGACAGCAAGGTGGACTATCAGGTGCTGCCCGGCAAGGTGAAGGCCACTTACACCTTCACCACCCGGGCCATGGAAGGCGGTGGCGAAGGCACGATTTACGCGCTTTATCCGCATCAGTGGAAATACAGCCCCGCCAAACTCACCGGGCAGGCCTATGCCTCGGTGCGCGGCGCCATGAAGATCACCGAAGGCAGCGGATTCACCACCGAAACGCCGGTTCAGGGGGTGCTGCCGATGCTGCCCGCCGAGGGCATCCGGGACCGCAAGCGCCTGCTCGGATACCTGCGCGCCGAGGCGGAGAAGGATCATCCGCCCTTCGCCGACACCTACTGGGAGGGCAAATACCTCGGACGGCTGGCCACCCTGGGCGGCATCGCCGAAATCGCCGGCGAGGCGGACTTGCAAAAAAAATTCACCGATGAAATCAAACGACGTCTGGAAGACTGGTTCACCGCCACCGAAGACGGCCAGGCCCCGCTGTTTTACTACAATGCCAACTGGGGCTCGATGATCGGCAACAAGCCTTCCTACGGCAGTGACATGCCCCTCAACGACCACCACTTCCATTACGGATACTTCATCCGCGCCGCCGGCGAGGTCGCCCGCACCGACCCCGCGTGGGCCGCGAAATGGCGGGACATGGTGCTCCTGCTCATCCGCGACATCGCCTCCTCGGACCGCAACGATCCGCAGTTCCCCCACATGCGCTGTTTCGACAAATACGCCGGCCATTCCTGGGCCTCGGGCGACGCCAACTTCGCCGATGGCAACAACCAGGAATCCTCCTCCGAGTCGCTCAACGCCTGGTATGGGCTCATGCTGTGGGGCGCGGCCACCGGCGACAGCGCCATCCTCAACACCGGCATCAGCCTCTTCAACATCGAGCGCACCGCCGTGGAGGAATACTGGTTTGACGTCTCCGGGACGAATTTCCCCAAGGACTTCCCCCAGGTCGCCCTCGGCATGGTGTGGGGCGGCAAAGGTGCCTTCGCCACCTGGTTCTCCGGCGAGATCGACCACATCCACGGCATCAACTGGCTGCCCTTCACCCCCGCCTCCATCTACATGGGACGTCATCCGGATTATGTGAAAAAGAACTTCGAGCGCATCGTCAGCCGGCGTCTCGAAGGCGGCGACTTCAACAACGGCTGGGGCGACCTGGTCGTGATGTTCGGCGCGCTGCATGATCCGGCCGCCGCCGCCGCATACCTCGATAAAAACCCCGCCTGCACGATCGAAGGCGGCAATACCCATGCCTTCATGGATCATTGGATCGGATCGCTCTACACCCTCGGCATCAACGATTCCAAAGTGACCTCCAACCACCCGTTCACCAATATCTATCAGAAGAACGGCAGGAAAACCTACGCCGCCTACAACTACGGCAGGGAACCGCTCAACGTCGCGTTCTCGGACGGCAAAAAACTCATCGCCAAACCCGGCGCTCTCACCATCGCGCTGCCGGCGCGCTGAGACCGGGTTTCCGGAAAGCGCACAAATTTGCATTTTTCTTGCGACGCCCTGACTGTGACCCTCTATCCCCCGGTTTGATTCTGAAATCCGCGTTTCATCTGACTCATTGATCAGAGTGAGTGAAGGCGGGCCGGGCTCAGAGCAGGCTGCGGAGCTGGCTCTGGATGGCGGGGTTGTCAATCACGCCGAGCAGCAGTGCCAGCAAGGCGGAGAGCAGGAGGATGAGCGAGATCGTGAACAGCCAGTAGAGGATGGCGAGGGCGATGCCGGGACCATCCAGTTTTTTATGGAGGGCAAAACCGGCGGGGCAGGCGAGGCAGCGGTATCCCAGCCAGAGATTGAGAATGGGTGCGAAAACCGCGAGTCCCCACCAGCGGCTCATGCCGAGGTTGACCAATCGTTGCAATCCGAAATGGACGAGCAGCAGCCATGGAAGGAACGCGGCGTAGGGCAGGATTTTGTTGATGAGCCCGGCGTCGAATTGTTTGATCAGCAGCGGACCGGCGGCAACCAGCAGGTAGTGCCAGGCCACGGGGAAAAGGACCGTCATGGCCAGCATGCTGCGGCGGCGGGCTCCCGGCCAGGAGGTCTGGCCGGCGGCGGATGCGGCCGCAGCCGGCTTCGCATGTTTTTTGGAGGCCTTGACGGGTTTGGAAGGAGTCGTCTGTTCGGCTGGTGCTTCAACGGGGACATGGGTGCGTTCGAAAAGGCCGTCGATCTGGCCGGCCGGTTTCCATGCCTCGCTGCCCTGTTTCCAGACCATGTCGAGGCGTGGGTCCAGTGAGGAATCGAGGGCCATGGCCCGCAGTTCCTCGAAGGTGACGGGTCCGAGCCGGTCGCCCTCACTGGTGTAATGCCAGATGGCCTTGGACGAGGTTTTGGAGGATTTGGGGTTGCTGGAAGGTGGGGCTTGAACCTGCGGGCTGTGGATTGCGGCGGCGGGTGCGTTGGCGGGCCCGGTGGTGTCGGCCGCAGAGCCGGCTGGCCCGGCACAGGCGCGGGCCTTGATTTCCGCGGCGATTCGCGCCTGCTCGGCGGCTTTGGCCTCCGCAACCGCGCGGAGTCTGGTTTCTTCCGCGGCTTTGGCTTCGGCGGCAAGACGAAGCAGGGCTTCCTCGGCCGCCTTGATTTCCGCCGCCTGCCGGTGTTTGGACTCCTCACTGGCCTTGAGTTCGGCAACCTGGCGTTGTCTGGCCTCCTCCGCGGCTCTTGCCTCGGCGGCGGCTTTGGCGGCGACCGCCGCCCTGGCGATGGCTTCCTCCTCCGCCTTGGCACGGGTCGTGATTTCGGCGGCCAAGCGGGCTTGTTCGGCGGCTTTGCCCTCGGCGATGGCGCGGAGTCTGGCTTCTTCGGCGGCTTTGGCCTCGGCGGCCTCGCGGCGTCTGGTTTCTTCGGCGGCCCTGGCTTCGGCTGCGGCCCTTGCCTCGGCGGCGGCCTTGGCTGCGGCTTCCTGTTCCTTTTTGGCGCGGGCGTGGTTTTCGGCGTGAATGCGCGATTCTTCGGCAGCCTTGGTGGTGGCAAGGGTTCTTGCGGCGGCGGCGGCGGATTTGGCCGCTTCCTGTTCCGCTTCGGCGCGGGCCTTGATTTCCGCGGCGATGCGGGCTTCTTCGGCGGCCCTGGCCTCGGCGGCTTCGCGGCGTTTGATTTCTTCCGCAGCGCGGGTTTCGGCGGCCTCGCGGCGTCTGGTTTCTTCGGCGGCCCTGGCTTCGGCGGCGGCCCTTGCCTCTGCCGCCGCCTTGGCTGCGGCTTCCTGTTCCTTCTTGGCGCGGGCGTGGTTCTCGGCGTGAATCCGTGACTCCTCGACAGCCTTGGTGGTGGCAAGGGTTCGTTGTTCGGCAGCGGCTGTTTTGGCGGCTTGCTGTTCCGCTTCGGCGCGGGCCTTGATCTCCGAGGCGATGCGGGCTTCCTCTGCGGCTTTGGCTTCGGCGGCCTCGCGGCGTTTGACTTCTTCCGCCGCTCTGGCTTCGGCGGCCTCGCGGCGCCTGGCCTCCTCGGCCGCCCGGGCTTCGGCCGCCGCCCTTGCCTCGGCGGCGGCTTTGGCGGCGTTTTCCTCATCCGCCTTGGCGCGGGCCTTGATCTCTGCGGCGATGCGGGCCTCTTCGATCGCTTTCGCTTCAGCAAGAGCGCGCAGTCTCGCTTCTTCGGCGGCCTTGGCTTCGGCTTCCTGACGCCGCCTGGCCTCCTCGGCGGCCTTGGCTTCGGCGGCGCTTCTGGCGGCTGCGGCAGCCGCTGCGGCGGCTTCCTCATCCGCCTTGGCGCGGGCTTTGATTTCCTCGGCGATCCGGGCTTGTTCGATGGCTTTGGCCTCGGCTGCCTCGCGGCGTCTGGCTTCTTCGGCGGCTTTGGCCTCGGCGGCCTCGCGGCGTTTGGCTTCCTCGGCGGCCTTGCTCTCGGCAGCGGCTCTGGCTGCGGCAGCGGCGATCGCGGCGGCCTCCTCCTCCGCCTTGGCGCGGGCCTTGATTTCGGCGGCGGCGCGGGCTTGCTCGGCGGCTTTGGCCTCGGCGGCTTCGCGGCGTTTGGCTTCTTCGGCGGCTTTGGCCTCGGCTTCCTGACGCCGCCTGGCTTCCTCGACTGCCATGGCCTCTGCGGCCGTTCTGGCGGCGGCGGCGGCGATTGCAGCGTTTGCCTCATCCGCCCTCGCGCGGGCTTTGATTTCCTCGGCGATCCGGGCTTGTTCGGCAGCTTTGGCCTCGGCGGCCTCGCGCAGCCGGGCTTCCTCGGCGGCTTTGGCCTCGGCGGCCTCGCGGCGTCTGGCTTCCTCGGCGGCCCTGGTCTCGGCAGCAGCTCTGGCCTCGGCAGCGGCAATGCGGGCTTCCTCGGCGGCTTTGGCTTCGGCGGCGGCTCTCAGTCTGGCTTCCTCGGCGGCTTTGGCTTCGGCTTGCTGACGCCTTCCGGCCTCTTCGGCAGCCCTTGCCTCTGCGGCTTTTCTGGCCTCTTCGGCGGCGATTGCGGCGGCCGCTTCATCCGCCTTGGCGCGGGCTTTGATTTCCTCGGCGATCCGCGCCTGTTCAATGGCTTTGGCCTCGGCGGCTTCGCGCCGTTGGGCCTCCTCGGCGGCTTTGGCCTCGGCGGCCTCGCGACGTCTGGCCTCCTCCGTGGCTTTGATTTCGGCGGCGGCTCGGGCTTCGCTGGCGGCTTTGGCGGCAGCGTCCTCCATCGCTTTGGCGCTCTCCTTGATCTCACGGGCAAGACGGGCTTCCTCCGCGGCTTTGGCTTCGGCGGCGGCGCGCAGCCGGGCTTCCTCGGCGGCTTTGGCCTCGGCGGCTTCGCGCAGCCGGGCTTCCTCGGCGGCTTTGGCCTCGGCCGCCTCGCGGCGCCTGGCTTCCTCGGTGGCCTTGCTTTCGGCGCTGGCTCTGGCTTCGCTGGCGGCTTTGGCGACAGCGTCCTCCCTCGCTTTGGCTTCCAATTCCAGAACGGCCCTCGTCGGGTCGCCGGTGGTGCGCGGTTTGGTTTCCGCCGAGGCTTTGGCGTGCGCTTTTTCCTCGGCGGCGATCCTTGCGTCGCGCGCGTCAAGCGCCCTCAGATGCTGTTCCGCTCTGGCGGCTGCGGCCTGTTCGGCTTCGAGGGCGGCTCTGGCTTCGGCGGCGGCTTTCACTTTGGCTGCCGCCTCCGATTCCAACTGCGGAGAAAGCCCGGCCTCTTGGGAAACCTCGCCATTCAGGCTGGCACGGGTCTCACACAGCATGTGGACCTCATAAACGGGTTTCCAACCGTTCATGCCCTCGGTCCACACCATCTTGACAGCCGGCTCCACCGAGGGATCGGCGACCAATTTTTTCAGTTCATCCAGGCTTACCGGGCCGGACTGCTCGCCATTGCGGATGAAATACCATTGAAGCGCCCCGGCGGCTTCGATGCGGGCGCGTTCTTCAGCGTGCGCTTTGGCCTTGGCCTCGGCTTGCACGATCGCCTGCGCCTTGAAGATCTCAATCTCCATGAGCTTCTTTGCCCTGGCGACGGCTTTGGCTTCGGCGGCGGCTTTGGCCTCGGCGATGACGCGTCTCGCCTCCTCCTCAAGCATGATGATGCGGGGCGATCTTTCGTCCTGGCTCTTTTTGGCTTTGAGATCTTGCATCGGCTGGGGTGTTCCAAGTTCCCGGATTTCGCTTCCTTCAGGGGTCAATGGGTTTGATTTGTGGGAGCAAGCAGCTTCATTCCGCCAACCATCCGATGGGCGACGAGCGGCTTCAGGCAAGGGTGTTGAAAATTTGCCTGAAGGTCATCGATGAATTTGATCATGTCTGATTATCAGGATATGTGAAATCCGATAGAGGTGCCATAATCGGCCAAGTGGCGTCAAAAACAGCCATAGCTCAACGGTTTTGAGCATGTGTGGTCTGAGCAAGCGGTGCAATGTGCTGGCTTTGAGATACCACTTCATCGCGCAAGCACGGGGGCATGGCGGCGCAATGGGTCGGATCGCCCGGATTTACCATTCCCCGTCGCCCCGGAGTTCCGCATATTGTGGCGAGTAGATGTTGAACTCGATACGGTTGAAGGCGGCGAGATTGAAGGTGGCGGAGCCGAAATTCTGGCTCGATCCGGTGAGTGTGCCGTCGCCGCATTCATCGAGCCGGAAAACGATGGACGAGCCATCGGGGAACCAGGCCCGGACGTCGCCGTTGCGGCGAATGCTGCGTTCGGCTTCGACGGGTTTGAGGGCGAGCGTCCGCAGGCGTGAAACCGGCAGTTTGACGTCGCCGAGGGGTGTTTTGATGGAGATGTTGCCATCCTGGATGGAAGTGACCTCGCCGGTGAGGGTGTCGCCATTGGCGAGTTCCATGCGTTCCTTGTCGTCCTTCGCGGCGACGGGCGGAGGCGCGGGTTTTTCGCTCACGCCGGGCAGGCCGAAGCGCATCATGCCAAAGCCGAGCTGGGGATCGGGCATTTTGTCGATGACGCCATCCCATGAAGCGACGCGGATGTTGGAGACGCGCAGCGGCAGCGGGCTTCCGGAAATGAAATGGAGCGCCTTGCCGGGCGGGGCTTTCTCGGCATCCGGGTCGTTCCAAACCTCCACGATGCGGTCGTTGATGGTGAGGGCGATGCGTTTGGATTTCATGCTGGCGCGGATTTCGACGCGCACCCGGTCGTTTTCCATGAGGGCCTGCGACTGCGCGCTGCCGAGGAAACTCTGGGTTTTGGCGTTGCGCAGGTGGACGCTGCCGCGTTGAAACGACAACTCGTAGCCAGCCGACGGATTGTCAGTGGTGACGTCGTCCGAAAAAAGAATCACGCGCATGCGGATGGAGTCGCCTTTCCATGCGGCATCAAAGGAGATGACGCATTCATCGGTGAGCAGGTCCTTGCGGGCGATGCCGCCGGCGGCGGAAGCGCGGAATGCCGCCCGCTCGTATTTCCATGGGGGGGATTCCTCGGATTGGACCCAGCCATCGATGCCGGTGGGTCCGCGATAGAGGAAGCCGGCTTGTTCCTCGATTTTCACGTCTTTGACCATCACGCGCTTGAAATCCAGCCGACCTGCGAACCAGGTGTCGAGCGAGACGGTTTGATGGTCCACGGAGGCGAGTTGTCCGCGGATGGAGTCGCCGTTGGTGAGGGTGACGATCGCCTCATGATCGGCGGGTTGCTCCGGCCCGGTGGCGGGCAGCGAGAGTTCGAGTACTTTTTCGAGATGGAACGATGCGGCTTCCTCAAGCAGCGGGGACTTCCAGACGAGCAGGTCGGGTGCGATGGACTGCGGGGTGCCGGTCAGCACGTCCTGATTGGCGAAGCGCACGGTGGATTTCGGCGCGGCCGCGGCCGCGGCGGCCAGCGCGAGCAGGATGGAGCAAACCGGATGCGGCGTGGTCATGGCTCGGGGGTGGGTTCGGCCGGATGCGGCGTTCGCTCGATGGAGGCAATGCCCTCGCGGCGGATGGCCAGCGGGCCCAGCAGGGGGTGGCTGGCGGTGATCTTCTCGCCGCCGATGCGGCAGGACGAGACCCTCAGCGAACCCTCGCCGGGCAGGCGGATCACAAACGGATGAGGCGCCTGCTTGGCGTCGGTGTTTTTCCCGCCCGCCAGAAAAACGGTGGACACATCCGACTCGGGGATCTCCATCGGCGCGTCCTGGAAATCGGTTTTAAAGACGAAAACCAGACCTTTCGGCGTGGGCAGGATTTCGGTCAGCTCGCCGCTCCAGCGGTCGTCCTCGCGGCTGATGAGGCTGTCGCGCGCGGGATCTCCGCGGTCTTCGGCCCGGTGGCGGGAGCGTGAATCATCGAACTCAAGGACTTCGATGCCGCGGAATTGCTGCCGCACTCCATTGGAGGTGTTGCTCACAAACACGATGCCCGAGCCATCGGGAATGCCCGCGATCGGATCGGCGAACTCGCCTTCGGACTCGCCGTCGATGAGCAGTTCCAGGCGAGCGGTGTCGCGGTTGACGCGCAGTTCGATGCGCATGCGGTTGTCGGGAAACTGGTCGCGGGTGCGGTTGAGGATCACAATCGTGTTGAAGCGCTTGCCGCGTGAAGCCTCGCGTTTGATTTCGAGCCCGGCTCCGCCGAACTGCAGGTAGTAGCGGTCGCCCGGCTCGCCCCTGGCCAGCAGGGGATCGGCGAAATACACCTGGAAATTCGGGGTTTGCCGCTCCTGCCAGATCAACTCGAAGCGCAGGATGAATTGCCGGGGCAGGGGGAGTTTGGTGGAGAAGGATGTCGGACCGTTGGCGCTGATGATGCCGTTTTCAAAGCTCAGGTTCTTGCGCCCCTCGTCGGTGGTGGTCCATTCGTCGAGGTTGTTGGGCCCCTCGAAAACCACCTTGCGCCGCCGGATGCCGGTCTGGATCGATCTGACGGTTTCGCGCGGGATGTCGAGCCGTCCCGCGTCGGGTGAGACGACACTGAGGTGGTGGCTGTCGAGCCGTTCGATGGTGGCGGGCAGGAGGTCTCCGTTGGCAAGCCCGATGAGTGTGGCGGGCGGGTCGGAGGGCTTGCCGCGGGCGCTGAATTCGATTTTCTCCACCACGCCATCCCTGAGCAGGAGTGGCTCGGGCGAGAGCTCCGTGGTCAGTTCCACCACGCCGGACTCGTTGATGGAAACCACGTTGCCGCTCAGGCGCGCCTCGCCGCCCGCCAGCGTGAGGTGGTCTGCCGCGGCGGCGGCGAGTCCGATGCCCAGCAGCGGGAACACCCGCCAAAGGCTGTTAGAAATCCGGGTTCCAGTCATCGATCAGGAGCTTGGTGGAGTTGAATTCAATCAGGGTGGTCGCCGCGGTGAGGACTTTGAGCCTGCCGGCGACGGGGCTGAGCAAATCGAGCGAGTCGGCATCGCCGGAGATGGCCTGGCCGGAGACCGAGCCGATGGGGCCGAAGCGGACGACGAGGTTGTTTTCGGGCGGATCGCCTGGCGTGGCGAGGTTGTTGCGGGCGAAGCGGATTTCCGCGACGTCCTCGAGCGGGAACTGGAAGCGGCCGTGGCGGCCCTCGAACAGGATCCTGCCCTGTTCGTCGAGCGCGCCGACACGCCCGGCATAGCGGTCGGTGCCGTTGCTCATGAGCACGACGTCCTTGTCATCCACCTGCAGGCTGCGCGCGGAATCCGGCATGCCGTTCCACTCGGAAACGATGATGTCGGAGATGCGCGCCGGCGAGTCGTCGCCCTGGACGATGAAGCCGAACCCCGTGCCTTTGTCCGGGAATGGAGCGACGCTCTCATCGCCGTCCGGGCGGTTTTGCTGGAGGTCCATGCCATTCCATTGGGTGACGAATTCGTCATTCACAAAGAGCGAGATTTCGCCGCTGCGGCGGTTGCTGCGCAGTTCGATGTCTGCCTGGCCGGAGTCACCGAGGCGCAGGGTGCTGCTGTTGCGGTGTTCGCGTTCGAAGCCGGGTTTGCCATCCTCATTCACGGTGGTGCGGAAGAGCGTGAGGTAGTTGCTGTAAAGTTGCAGCACATAACTGTTGCCGAACATGCGGGTCATGCCCGTCGCGTCCATCGGGTTGATGGCGCGCCTTGGTTTTTCCTCCTCATTGGCCACGGAGCGTGCGAAATCCGCATGGAAGGCGATCGCGAGGTTGAGCCGGGTTTTCCAGGCGACTTCAAAGCGCAGGATCGAGCGCTCCGGCATGCCCGAGTCGCGGATCAGGGCGGTGCCGCCCTGTTTGTGCTGCCAATACCATGCGGAGCCGGAGAACGCCCACTCGCCGGGCTTCTCGTCCGCATTCTTTTCCGCGTCCTCCTGCCCGGCGGGTGCTTCGAGACCGTCCGGAAACGAGGGATGCGCCATGCGCCACTCGTCGCCGGCGAAAGGCCCCTGATAGTAGATGCGCCCGCCGAGGGGATTGGCGGCCAGCAGCGATACCTGGTCGCGCGGGATCCGCAAGCTGCCGGCGAAGGGGGTTTCCAGCGTGAGCGTGTCCGCGTCGAGGGCGGTGACGGTGCCGGGAAAGCGGTCGCCATTGACCAGGCCGAGGTGGGCGAGCGTGGCCAGCGGTTTGAGCGGACGGCCGCCGCGCAGCACGATCTGGCGGATGCGTTCGGTTTTGAAATCCGCCGGCGCGGCGAGGTCCTCGTTCTGCCAGACCACCTGCGGTCCCTCCTTGAGGCCGATGAAGCGGCCGCGCAACTGGTCGCCGTTGTTGAAGCGCAGCAGGTCATCGAGCTGGTCCGCGGTGGCGGCGGCCATCAGACAGAACCAGGGAATGAGCGGGAGGAGTTTCATTTCTCGTAGATCGGCAGGAAGCGGTAATTGAGTGCGAGCGACAAGAGCGCGCCTGCGGTGCTGAAGGACGGCCCCTGGTTGCCGGGAAAGGAACCGTCGGAATTCTGGATGGTGGAGAGGTAGCGGATGTTGCGCGCGTTCCAATCGCGCCATACCGCATCATCCGCGTGGAACAGCGCCTGGGACATGTAATATTCGAAGTAATAGGGATAATAGCGGTCGCGGTAGTCGAGGTTCCTCTTGAGATATTCCAGACTGGCCTGGAAACCTTTCGAATCCTCTTCCTTGGCCAGCGAGAGGCAGAGCATGCCGATGGCGGTGAGTGTGGCCTTGCCGCCGGACGCGGAGGTGTAGCCATAGGAGCCGTCGCCGCCGCGGTTGTTGTTGAGATAGGCGAGGCTCTTGCGGATCGCCTCATCCGGAACGTTGATGCCGGCGTTGCGGGCGGCGAAGAGCGTCACCACCTGGCAGCCGGTGACGGTGGTGTCCGCGTCGCGGCTGTCCGGCGTGTATCTCCATGCCCCGAAGCGGTTGCGCTTCTGCGAGCTGAGGATCAGATCGACGGCTTTCTTGAGCGCGGGCGCGATCTTCGGGTTGTCCACCACGCCGTAGGACTCGGCGAGCGCCTTGGTGGCGAAGGCATGGTTGTACATGCTGGAGCCGATGTAGCCGTTTTTTTCATTCTGCTGGCTGAGGATGTAGTCCAGTCCCTTGCGGATGTTTTCGGCGTAGGGGCCGTTCACCGGATCCTCGCCGTGGGCGAGGAAGGCCGCCACGCAGAGGCCGACGACGCCGGCTTCGCCGCCCACGCTGTCATTCCACGAGCCCTTTTCGTTTTGGTTGCGGGCGAGGTATTCGAGTCCCTTTTCATAGACCATTTCGGCCTGCGCGGGGATGGTGTCATCGCCGCGCGCGGGCAGTTCGAGCGCGGCCGCATGGCATGCCATGGCAAGGCTGGCAACGGCGGCGGCGAGGATGGACGGGAAGGTTTTCATATCGCTTGGATCATTTGAGTTTTTGTTCCATTCCACGGTTGTAAGCGTCAAAGGCCTTGCGGAACTCCTCGGGAATTTCCAGGCCGGCGCTGCCGGCGGCCTTGGGGATGCGGCGGGCTTCGCTTTTGGTGCCGCCCTCGCCCGCGACGGCCTCGTTGCCGGTGTCCGAGAGGCCGGTCGATCCCTCGCCCGCCTGGTCGCCGGGTTGACCGCCCTTGCCGCCTTTCTTGCCTTCGCCGCCGGGCTTCTTGCCCATCATGCGCTCCATCATGTCCATCATCGCGCCGCCCGATTCACCCGAGCCGTTCTGGCTCTGGCGTTTTTTGGCGGCGGCATGGATCTTCTCGATGATTTCGGTCTGCGCGGCGATGGTTTCTCCGCCGGTGTCGGGCTGGTCCAGCCGGTCGGTGGTTTCGTCCATGATTTCCTCGACTTCCTCCAGCAGCTTGATGACCTGCGGCAGGGTTTGCTCGAGGATGAGTTGTTGGACGTCGGCGGAGAGTTCGTCCTGGTCTTCCGCGAGTTTGGTGGATCCTTCGCGATGGATTTGCAGAGGGTCCTGAACGGATTCGTCAGCCGCAGCCTGTGACAACGGCAGCGCGAGGCAAACGATGAAAAGTTCCGGTCTCATGAGTTATGGGTTGTTGGAATCCGTGCCATCCACCTGGTGATCGCGGCGGAGTTGCTCGAGTGCGCGGGTGCGTCCGCGCAAGTCCTGTTCCTGTTGGATCATTTTCATGACGCGCAGCATGAACTCGAAATCCTCGTCTTCGGAATCCGGGGTGCCGCCGCCACCGTCGCCGCCGCCTTGGTCGTCTTCCCCGCCTTCAAGTTTGGCCGCCCATTCGCTGAGCTTGCCGGCCCATTTTTTGGAGGCTTCGGCCGCTTCGAAGGACCGGTTGTTGGAGAGGCGCAGGCGGACTTCCTCAAGACCCATGTCGATGCCGGATTCCCGCATTTCCTCCATGATCTGTTTGAAGGTTTCCGTCTGGGTGCGGGCGTAAAAATGGCCGAGGTCCTCCTGGATCCACCGCACGTCCGAAGCGGTCTCCGCTTGTTGGCGCGAGTTTTCAGCGAGGCGGCGGGCCTCGGATGGATCGAGCGACTGCATCTTGAGGCCGAGCATGCGCTCGAAGGCCTCGCGCAGTGAGGCGACGATGCCGTTCTGCTCGTTGGCGGCCTTCTTGAGGCGGTTGACGAAGGTGCCGGCCTCGAAGCGGCGATTCGCATCGTTGGCTTTCTTGATGGCCTCCTGCATTTTCTCCACCACCTCGCGCTGCTGCTCCACGGCCTTTTCGACATCCTGTTGGGATTTCTCCGGAGTGTTGGACTGTTCCTGGGAATCACCGAGTTTCTCCTTCACGCCGGGCACGTCGTTTTCGGCGAGTTCCTGCATCGACTTGAGGGATTCCGCCATTTTCCTGAGCGTCTCCTTGTCGATCTCGCCGTTGCGCGCGGCGTCCTTCATGAGCTTCTCCATCTGCTGCTTGAGGTTTTCCATGCGGCTTTCGGTCTCCGCCTCCTCCTGCTCCTGCTCCTGCAGGCGCTCGCGGTTTTCGTCCTTCTGGAGTTCGGCACCGTCGAGTTTTTCGATCCTCTCGTTCTCCTCCAACAACCCGAGCTCGCGCCGCGCAAGATCCTCCAATTCCGTGATTTGGCGGTCGAACTGGTTTTTGAGCATCTGCGCGTGTTCGTCGCGGGTCAGGACATACAGCACCACCGGCTCGGAGTAGATCCTGCCGCGCCCGGGGAAGCGGTCCTCCGCATAGCCCCGCAGCAGGACTTTCTGTGGCGCGATGCCGAATGCGGCCGGTGAAAACGCCGCCTTGGCGAGCAACCGGCGTTCTTCCGGGCCGCCCTCGCCGAGCGGCAGTTCGCCCTTCGCCGGGGCCTCATCGGTGGGGCGCGTGAACTGCCCGTTCCACTCGAGTCCCGCCGATTTGACGCCGAAATCATCCTCGCAAAGCACTTCGAAGTCGATGGTCTCCTCGGGCAGCATCACGAGTTGGCGCTCGACACCCTGGAGATAACACGTGGGCGGCGCATCGCCCAGTGCGTCCACCCGCAGGCGGAAACCGGATTCTCCCTGCAAGCCGAGGCGGTCCTGCCAGGAAAACGGGATTTCGAAGGGCACCGCGCCGATGGTGATCTCCGGCGTGGATGCGAGATTGCCGTTGATGGAGAGGTCGCCCTGGAGCGGGCTGTGGCCGGCCGCTGCCGGCGCGTCACTCAAGGCCAGGCCGCGGGTGGGTCCGTAGGTGCCGCTTTGCAGCGCGCGGTTCATTTCAAGCTCGATGCGCAGCTTGCTGCCTTGCACTGCGCTGAGCACGCCGGCGGCCAGATCCACGGTGCGTTCGCCGATGCCGAGATAGGCGGGTGGTGCGACGACCGCCCGCACGGCCTCCGCGGCGGGACGCAGCACCGGTTCCACGCGCATTTCGTGCCGCAAGTCGCCAATGCGGAAAACGATCGTCCCCGGATCCTGCTGGCCCGGGAAGGTGAAACGATAACGATCCCCCTCCAGCACGCTCGCCACCGCCGGTTGGAGGCCGTAGCGACCGTCACCCTCCGACGGGCGTTGCTCGGAGTCCGCCGCGAGGCGCAGATCGACCTCGAAGGCCTCGCCAAACGCGACGGCGCGGTAAACCGGCGGATTCCGGAGTTTGGTGAAGGTGTAGCGCTCGGTGTCGGAGAACGGCAGCAGCCAGCGTTGCAGCGCGTTGAGTCCCGCACGGGGCGTGAGTGTGAAGGCGCCTGCGGAGACTGCCGCCAGCGCCATCGCGGCCAGCGCCCAGCGCCGGTGCCGCTGCGGTGGCAGCGCCTCGTCGAGCTTGCGGCGGCCGGTTTCCGCGGCCACCGCCTCCATCGCCGCCTCCCGCAGGCGCGGCGAGAGCGAATCCGGGCTGCCGGCCTGATCCTGCAACTCGATCACGCCCAGCAGGCGGTCGCCCAGGCCCGGATAGCGTTTGGCAATCAGCCTTGCCAGTTCGGTTTCCCGCCGCTGCCGCCAGACCCAGCGGTGCAGCCAATACGGCGCGAAAACCGCGAAAAGCGACACGCCTCCCGCCAGAATGACGAGGCGCGCCCAGCCCGGCGTCTGCCAGATGCGGTCCAGCCCGTAAACCAGCAGAAACGACACCAGCAGGCCGATCAACCCGGCCGCCAGCGCCTCGAGAATCTTCACCCGCCACAAATGCCGCCGGAAATCCGCCAACTGACGGCGCAGCGAATCGGGGATTTCAATCTGATGGTGTTGGTTGGGAACGGACATCGTCGCACACTTCCGGTCACAACTCGCCGGGCGTGCGGGAAACTTCCAGAAGAACGGCCGCTCCGCCAGCGGAATTTGTGCTCCATTGCCGGCGGCCTGCGGATTTTTGCCATGGGTGCGCCGGTGTCCCCGGAGCGCCCCGGCCACAGCGCGGACCCAATCGTTTGGCCGATCCGGCAAGCGGCAATCATCAATCGAAGTGCTTGCTCAGGCGAGGTTGGTGAAGACCGCCTGCACATCGTCATCGTCCTCCAGCTTGTCGACGATGGCCTCGACTTCCAACATCTGTTCCTCGGTGAGTTCGATCGGCTGGTTGGGCACGCGCCGGAAGCTGGACCTGGTGGCGGTGATGCCGAGCGCCTCGACGGCCTGGCAGAGTTGCGCGAAGGCGGTGCAGTCGCCGATCACCGAGACCACGCCGTCATCGACGTGCATTTCCTCGAGTCCGGCATCGATGAGTTCCAGCTCGATTTCCTCGAGGTTCCTGCCATCGGGCACGGGAAACTCGATGACCGTCTTGCGCGAGAACATGAAGTCGAGCGAGCCCGAGTTGAGAAGCTGGCCGCCGTTCTTGTTGAAGATGGTCTTGATGTTGGTGACCGAGCGGTTCGAGTTGTCGGTGGCGCACTCGATGAAGAACTGCGTGCCGTGGGGGCCCTTGCCTTCATAGGACACTTCGGAAATCTCGGACGCGTCCTTGCCGGCGGCGCGACTTGGCGAGCTTCGGAAAAACCTTGGACATCGTGGCCCAACGCGATTCCTTGGCACGGCGGCGGCATTCAAAGGCTCTTCCCATGGCTGGTCGCGGCTAAGAGTGGCGGCATGGCCGGAGCGGTCAAGTTCGGATCAGCACGGAAAAGGCCGCCGGTTCTCCAACCGACGGCCTGCTGTTTGATCCGCAGAAACCCGTCTCCGGGAATCCATGGGCCGATCAAGGCAACACATCAGGGAGTTTGAGTCACCTTGAGGCGGAGGAAGTTTTTCGGCGGGGTCCCCGAGATGAAGGTGTATGAGATCGAGTTCGTGTCATCCACAACCGGTGGTTTGCCCAATGGGGCCCATGAGCCGGCTGTGAGCAGGGTGGAACTCTCGATGTCGTAGGTGATGCCGGTGGCGTCCAAACGCTTGTTAAAGCTGAGCGAGGTGCTGGTGAAGGTGCCGATGGCCGTGTTGGGCACCGTCGGGTCCTGGCCGGCGATGGCGTATTCCACAAGGTTGCGGATGCCGTCATTGTCGAAGTCCTGATTGGGTCCGCGTTGTCCTTCCGGGATCGTGCCGTTGGTGAAGGGTTGGGTGATCCACGAGGAGAAGCCGGAGCCGGAGCCACCGATCCACTTGGTGACCAGCGCGGAGCGCTCGGTGGAGAATTCCGTGGGCGTCATGTTGCCGCGGTAGATCTTCGCCTCACCGATCATGCCTTTCATGTATTGATCCGGGTTGACGCTGCCACCGAGGAAAAATCCCTGGGTTGGAGAGGTGAAATCACCCGCCGCCCGGGTTGCCGTGGCGGTGAGGCCGCTTTCGGAATCCCACAGCTCCAACTGGCCGGTGATGGCATTGTAATTGACGGCGATCACGAGGGTTTCGCCGACTTTCGCGGCACCTGCCGTGCCTTGGAGGATGGTGGGACTGGCACCGGGGCCGAGACGAACCTGCGGCCTGCCATTTTCATAGCGGATGGAAAATAAGCTCTCGGTGCTGCCCATGACGACATCGCGGTTGACTCCGGCGAGAATTTCATTCGGGTGGACCACCGCGAAAACCGCAAAGCCACTGTAGGGTCTGGCTCCGAGCGGATCGTTGAAGTCGAGCCAGGTATTCTGTCCCGCCGCATCGAACCACAACAACGCGCTCTTCGTTTTGGTTGTGGTAGGCAAGTCAAGGAAACCGAATTCAACGCCATCGAGTCCCGATTCGCTGGCATCCCTGCTCGGATAAAACACCGTGCCAAAACCGCCGGTGCTGGATGCATCGCGATCATTCGCCGTCAGGTCCGCCCACAGGCTGACGATCTGGTTTTCATCCGCAGTGACGTTGCTGGCGTTGGAGCCGTCGAGATGGGCGAAAAGCGAGCTTCCCACGACGTTGTTGTAGGGTATGACCACCAGCTCGTCGCTAAACAAACTCTCCACGCTGTCCTTGGTGGCGCTGACCACGTAGTAATAGGGAGTGCCGGGGGTGACCGTGTTGTCGAGGAAACTGCTGGTCGTCACATTGGTCGCGATCTGCAGGTAGGATCCCGACGCCGTGCCGCGATAGACCGTGTAGGAGTCCGCGATCTGGTCGTTCCAATCGAGGGTCACGTTGCCGTCGCCGGAACTGGCGACGAGGCCGGAGGGTCTCTGCAGGCCGATCCACTTGAAGCCGAGGTTCGAGCGCTCGGTGGAGAATTCGGCAGGAGTCATCGCGCCGCGGAAGACCTTCACCTCGCCGATCAAGCCCTTCATGTATTGGTCGGCATTGACGCTGCCGCCGAGGAACAGGCTGTTGGTTGACGACGAGAAATCCGCTGCCGGCACGGTGGTGGTGGCGGTGAGTCCGCTTTCGGAATCCCATAGATCCAACTGCCCGGTGGTGGCGTTGTAGTTGACGGCGAGCAGGACGGTTTCATCCGCCGCCACGGCACCGGTGGTGCCTTGGAGGACACTGGTGCCAAGACGCATCTGCGGCCGGCCGGCCTCATAGCGCAGGGCGAATCTGTCCTCGATGCTGCTCAGGACCACATCGCGATTGCTTCCACCGAGGATGGCGGCGGGACGGACCACCGCGAACACCGCGAAGCCGCTGTAGGGTGCGGCGGCGTTGCCATCAATGAAGTTGAGCCAGGCATCCTGCTGCGCCGGCGGGAACCAGACGAGCGTGCTTCTTGGTGAGCCGGAGGCCGTGAACCCGAACTCCGGGGCATCAAGGAAGGTGGGACTCTGGGCGGAGCCCGGATAGAAAACCGTGCCCGCGCCACCCGCGCTCGTGGCGTTGAAGCCGTTGACCGTCTGGTCGGCCCAGGCGCTGACGATGTTGCTGCCATCCCTTGTGACGCTTGTGTCCACGGAGCCATCGAGATGGGCGTAGAGCGCGGTGCCGGCGACCGGCACGAACGGCGTGCCGGAAACCTGCGCGCTGTTCAGGCTCTCGAGCGCCACCACGTTGTCGGTGGCGGTGACGACGTAGAAATAGGTCGTGCCGTTGATCACCGTGGTGTCGGAGTAGTCGCTGGTGGTCAGGCTGGTGGCGATTTGCGTGTAGGGCCCGCCCGTGGTCTCACTGCGATAGACGCTGTAGAAATCGAGGATGCCGGAGGTGTTGTCGTTCCAATTGAGATCGATCACGCCATTGCCCTGAGTGCGGGTGAGGCCGGTGGGAGGCTGGATCCTGACGAGGATTTGAGCCTCGCTGCTGTTTGCGGTCTCGAAGGCAACGGTGTCGGTGGCGGTGACCACATAGTAATAAGTGGTGCCGGTGGCGACGGTGGTGTCGTTGTAATCGCTGGTCGTGAGCCCGGTAGCGAGCTGCGTGTAGGGACCGCCCTGGGTTTCACTGCGATAGACGGTGAAGAAATCCAGTGTTCCCGAGAGGTCATCGTCCCAGTTCAGATTGACCTGTGCGCCATTGGTGCTGGCGGTCAGCCCGGTGGGCGGCACGACGCCTGCCGGGGTGTAGCTGAAGGTGAACTCGGCGAGGCGTTTTTGGCCAGTTACGCCAGTCGCACTCCAGAAAGCGACTTGGTCGGCGGAGTCGATGGACTGCATTGGCGAGAAAGTGATCGTCTGGTCGGCGCTGTTCACTCCGCCTCCGGAATGAAGCGCGATGGATGTGCCGGTTCCCTCGTCACGGAAGTTCAGCCGGCACTCGCCCCGACCAGGTTGGTGAAGTCGAAGGTGAAGACGATTCCCTGTCCCGGCACGTTGTTGGCCTGTGTGTTGAGGTCCGAGTTGACCGCCCAGGTGGCATTGGTGCTGGAATGGATGCCGGTGGCGGCCCCGCCGGTGAAATCGCTCGGGTCAAAAGTGTCGGCAATGGTGCCGAGCGCCTGGAAATTGATTGTGAAACTGCGTTGAAGGTGACTTTGAGGTCGGCCTTGAGCAGGGGGGTTCCGATGGCGAGGGTGGCCGCCATGCAGGCGGCGAGGATGCGGTTTTTGGCTGAATGCGTGGTCATGGATTTGGGTTGGGTTGGGTTGGGTCTGGGTTCTACTCGATCGGATCTCTAAAAAAGCATGGCGGCAAGCAAGGGCATCCACCCTGACCCATCGAGTCATCTTCTGATTTCCTCTCGAAGCGGTGATTTGGCAGCTTATGGGCAAGCTACTTTCCTCACTTTAAGTAAAACGTTTGCGCATCGGTTTCGACGGGTCAATATAAAAAAAGGAGAAATTGTCGGCAACGCGGCACGTAGGCTGCGATCACCGGTCACTCCAACAGTGCCGCCATGAAAAAGTGGGGCGAAACCGCCTCAGACACGACGGTCGCCGACCA
>JALOUA010000026.1 GCA_025457625.1 Akkermansiaceae bacterium | reverse complement strand
GGACGACAGGTCCTGTGAGAGTAGGTCGTCGCCAGGTAAACGCCCCGTCCATGGAAACATGGACGGGGCTCTTTTTTTGCAACCGGAGGGCGGCTTTTCCGTGGAATGGTTTCTGGACTTGTGTGGCCGGGAAGTGTCACAAACGCGCGCCACTTGCGCGATCACATGAAAGCACTGGTCAAAAAACATGACACTCCAGGCCTCTGGCTTGAGGAGGTGCCCGAGCCGCAAATCGGCATCAACGACGTCCTCATCAAGGTGGACCGCACCGGCATCTGCGGCACCGACGTGCACATCCACAACTGGGACGCATGGGCGCGGAAAACCGTGCCCGTCGGGCTCGTTGTCGGTCACGAGTTTGTCGGCGAGATCGTCGAGGTGGGCTCGAATGTTCCGGATTTCCGTCCCGGAGACATCGTCAGCGGCGAAGGGCACGTCGTTTGCGGCCGCTGCCGCAACTGCATGGCGGGCCGCCGCCATCTTTGCAAGGGCACCAAGGGCATCGGCGTGAACCGTCCCGGAGCCTTCGCCGAATACATCTCTCTGCCCATGGCCAACGTCTGGCAGCACGCCGAAGGGATCGACCGCGACCTCGCCTCGATTTTCGATCCGTTCGGCAACGCGGTGCACACCGCGCTCACTTTCGAGATTCTCGGCGAGGACGTGCTCATCACCGGTGCCGGCCCGATCGGCTGCATGGCCGCCGCGATCTGCCGTTACGCCGGGGCGCGGCACGTTGTCGTCACCGATGTGAACCCCTGGCGTCTCGATCTGGCGAAAACCCTCGGCGCGACCCGCGTCGTGGACGTGCGGCACGAGCGCATCGCCGACGTGCAGAAGGAACTCGGCATGTCCGAGGGATTCGATGTCGGTCTTGAGATGTCGGGCAACGCCTCGGCCTTCCGCGAAATGCTCGTGAACCTCTGCCACGGCGGCAAGGTCGCGCTGCTCGGGATTCCATCCGATGAGATCGCCATCGACTGGAACACCGTGGTTTTCAACATGCTCACCATTTCGGGCATCTATGGCCGCCGGATGTATGAAACATGGTACAAGATGACGGTGATGCTCCAGGGCGGCCTCGATATCAGCCCGGTCATCACCCATCGCTTCCATTGCACTGATTTCGAGCGGGGCTTCGAGGTGATGAAAAGCGGGCAGTCGGGCAAAGTCATCCTGAAATGGTAATTTCCCCGAATCATGCACGCTCCGTATCAGAACCATCTCACCGCGCAACTGGAGGCACTGCAAGCCGCCGGGCTGCGCAAAACCGAGCGGGTGATCACGACGCCACAATCATCCCACATCGCGACCAGCGCCGGGAACGAGGTGATCAACCTCTGCGCGAACAACTACCTCGGCCTCGCCGATCATCCCGAGCTGATTGCCGCCGCGCGCGAGGCGCTCGACCGCTGGGGATACGGCCTCGCCTCGGTGCGCTTCATCTGCGGCACCCAGAGCATCCACAAGGAACTCGAGGCGCGCCTGAGCGAATTTCTCGGAACCGGGGACACGATCCTGTATTCCTCGTGTTTTGATGCGAATGGCGGCCTTTTCGAGACCATCCTTGGTGAGGAGGACGCGGTCATTTCCGACTCGCTCAACCACGCCTCGATCATCGACGGCATCCGCCTCTGCAAGGCGAAGCGCCTTCGTTATGCCAACGGCGACATGAACGAACTCGAGTCGCGCCTGCAGGAGGCGCAGTCCTCCCGTTTCCGCCTGATCGCCACCGACGGGGTTTTTTCCATGGATGGCTCGATCGCCGACCTGCGCACGATCTGTGATCTCGCCGACCGCTATGGCGCTTCGGTGATGGTGGACGATTCGCATGCCGTGGGTGTGATCGGCGCGACAGGGCGGGGAACCCACGAATACCGCGAGGTGATGGGACGCGTTGATGTCTTCACCGGCACGCTTGGCAAGGCGCTCGGTGGTGCGAGTGGTGGCTACACCAGCGGGCGCAGGGAGATCATCGACCTGCTGCGCCAGCGCTCGCGGCCTTATCTTTTTTCCAACACCGTTGCCCCGGCCATCGTCGCGGGTTCGATCAAGGCACTGGACCTTTTGACCGGATCCAGCCTGTTGCCCGACCGTCTTCGTGCGAATACGGCGTTTTTCCGCAGGGAAATGACCCAAACGGGGCTCACCCTGCTGCCGGGGGAACACCCCATCGTGCCGGTGATGCTTGGCGACGCAAGGCTCGCCGCGGAAATGGCGTCCCGTCTGTTAGATAAAGGCGTCTATGTGGTCGGCTTCTTTTTCCCCGTCGTGCCAGAAGGCAAGGCGCGGATCCGCACGCAGGTTTCGGCGGCGCACAGTGAGGAAGATCTCGCCAAAGCCGCGCGGGCCTTCGGCGAGGTGTGGGCGGAAATGAGTGCAACATGAGGCAACCGTGAAACTTCTCGTCACCGCATTCGGTCCCTTCGGCGGGCGGAGCCGCAACGCCTCATCGCTGGCGCTCGCGGGCTTGAAACAACGCCTGCCCTGGCTCAACACGCGGATTCTTCCGGTGGACAGCGTCGTCGCGCCGCGGCGGATGTCGCGCGCGCTCCGCGAGGTGCGGCCGGATGCCGTGTTGATGCTCGGCGAGGCTGGCGGCAGCGGGGCAATCCGTTTGGAAACCCTCGCTTGGAACGAGCTGGACTTCCGCATGCCGGACAGCGCCGGGCGACAGCCGCAGGGCCTGTGCATCGATCCCTCCGCAGCGCAATCCATCGCCTCCACGCTGCCATCGGGGGAAATCCGCGCCTGCCTGCTCGAATGCGGCCATGCCTGCGAGATTTCAAGCGACCCCGGCCGCTATCTCTGCAATCAGATTCTCTTTCACACGCTGAGGGTTGTTGAAAAACACCATCCTCATGCGAAAGCGGGCTTCATCCACCTGCCGCTGGAGAGTGATTACCCGACGACACGGGCGGTGGACGCGCTGGCGCGCGCCGTCGCGCTGATTGTTAGATGCCGGGAGGCTTGAGCATGGCGATGGCGCGGCCATTGGATTTGGCATGAAACGTTCCGAGCGATTTTCATCAGGGATCGTGAATCGATCATCAGGCAACCGACCCCACCCAGAGGAAAGCGAACCCGCCCGCGCAAGGTCCGGCAACACGTGAGTGGCTGGCCACGACTTGTTACGAATGATTCCCGTGAAGGAGATTGTGAATTCGGGATCATCAGCTTTCCCTGCAGGCATTGGGGGTAGGCCGGCATGCGGCCAAGCAACCCCGGGCTACGCGACGAATCCCCTTCGGGAAAAAGAAATCATCGGCGAATTCCCGATCGTCATCTCTGGGGGGCGGTCCACGCGGTCTCACATCCCGATCACCCATTTCCCGTGAGCGGACCCCTGCTCCATCGCCGCATGGGCCTGGCGGAGGTTTTCCACGGTGAGTCTGTCGAGGACGCGGGTGTGGATTTTCGGAAAAGTCCCATCATCGCAGCGGCGGGCGATTTCGGCGAGATATTCGCCCTGCACGTGCATGTCGGGCGACTTGAAGCGTGCCCGGGCGGCCATGAATTCCCAAACGATGCGCGCGCACTTGGCTTTGAGCGGATCGCCGATATTGAGTTTTTCACGCGGCTCGACGATCAGGCCGAGCGCGCCGAAGGGAGCGATGAGATCAGCCGTGGTTTCCCAGTAGGCCTCGGTGTTGAAGAGGTTGGCGATGTAGGGAAAGGAAGCGATGCCGAGCGCCTCCGCCTGCGGACGCAATGGCTCGCGGTGATTGATGACATGGTGCGCGCCAAGAGAGCGACACCAGGCACTCGTCTCCGGCCGCGAGGCGGTGGCGACGACCGTCAATCCGGCACCGCGTGCGATGGGGATGAGCGCCGATCCCACACCACCCGCGCCGTTGATGACGAGCAGGGCTTTGCCGGTATCCCTGCCCGTGGGATCAACGCCCATCCGCTCGAACAACAACTCCCACGCGGTGAGCGCGCACAAGGGGACGGCCGCAGCCTCGGTGAAGGACCATGGTTTGGGTTTGTGGGCGACCAGCCGGGAATCCACGGCTTGAAACTCCGCATTGCACCCCGGCCGCGTCAGATCACCGGCGTAAAAAACCTCGTCGCCGGGCGCGAATCCGCGGACATCCGCGCCCGCGGCCTCGACCGTTCCGGCGGCATCCCAGCCGAGGATGCGCGGCGGCTCGTGCGGCCCGGCCCCCAGCGACGCGCGGATCTTCGTGTCCACCGGGTTCACCGCGGCCGCCCGCACGCGGACGAGCAAATCCAATGGGCCGGGCACGGGTTTTTCCGCAGCGAATTCCACCAGGCAGTCCGCAGCCGTGACGGGCAGGAAAGAACGTGCGCCGATGGCTTTCATGGGGTTGGTGACATTCATGGCAACATGGGGTTGAGACCGATCCAGCGGCAGCCTAACAGAATGATCCACGGCAGCGAGAACAGGCTCAGGCCGGTGGTGAAGACCACCACCTGCGCGGCGATGGCCGGGCGGCCGCCATACATGCGGGCCAGAATGATCGGCGTCACTGCGGCGGGCATCGCGGCCTGGACCACCAGCACCTGCCGGAGTTCGGTGGCGATCGGCAGAAACTTCGCCGCCGACAGGAAAAGCGCGGGTGCCAGCACCAACCGCACCAGTGACGAACCGATGATGATTTTCAAGGTCGGTCGCTCCGCCATCACCAGATCGGCGGTTGTGCAACCGATGACCAGCAGCGCCAGCGGCACCGCGCCCGCACCGATCATGCCGAGGCTCCTGCGGAACGGTCCGCTGACGAGGTCGTCCCAACCAAACGACACCAGCAGCAGCCCGCACAACACGGCGACGACCGGCCCGTTGGCGAGCCGCCGCCAGATGATGCGGCGCTCGCCGCTCATGATGAGCACGCCGACCGTCCACATCGCCAGCTCGCAGCCGATGTTGTGCACGAAAAGGATGGCCAGCGCGCCCGTGCTCCAGAGAATCTCCACCATCGGCACGGCGGTGAAGCCGAAGTTCTGGCAGCCTGAGGTCAGCCCGAACGTGCGCATCCCCGAGCCGCGCTCGAAACCGATCAGGCGGCCCACGGCCATGCCGATGAACGCTCCACCGAGCATCAGGAAAAATCCCAGCGCCACCGCGCTGATCACCACCGGACCGCTGCGCAGCACATCGCTGCCGAGGATCTTGTCCAACATGAAGGCCGGCAGCATGATTGTGTAAACGACGCGCATCACGCCATCGTCGTGCTCAGGGCGCAGCACCTTCGTCCACCGGAGCACGACGCCGGCCACCAGCAGCAGGTAAACCGGCAGCACCCCGGCAAGGACATCACCGATTGAAATCACCGCCGCAGCCTCCCGGCGGCACCGGCACCCTGCAAGCGCATAATCGGACCTCACCGGCGCATCACGCGGCGGATCGCAAGGGATTGGCCCGGAAAAACGTTCCGCAATGTGTGGTTTCGCCGCCTGTTTTTCCAGATGGCTTTCGCTTATGGTGCAGCCCCGCCTCCGCTCTTGCGCTTGCAGGTTTTCCGCCGTTTGATCCCCGCCATGCCCACTGTCGCCATCGTCGGACGTCCCAATGTCGGGAAATCCGCGCTCTTCAACCGCCTTGCCGGGCGGAAAATCGCCATCGTGCACGATCAACCGGGCGTCACGCGCGATCGAATCGCCGCCCCCTCCAAGGCCACCCAGACGCGCTGCACCTTGGTGGACACCGGCGGCATCGGCGGCAATATCGACGACGGCTTCGACGCCCAGGTCACCATTGAGGCGGACATCGCCATGGAAACCGCCGACCTGATCCTCTTCGTCGTCGATGCCCACGACGGCCTGACCGCCACCGATCAGGCGCTCGCCCAAAAGCTCCGCAAGGCCAAGCCGCCCGTCCTGCTGGTGCTCAACAAAGTGGACGACCCGAAACACGAATCGGCCTTTTCCGACTTCGCGCGCCTCGGTTTCAAATCCAGCGTCTTTGTTTCCGCCGAGCACGGCCGCAACTTCGGCCGCCTCTGCGATGAGATCGACAAGGTCATCGCTCCGCTCGCGGCGGAAACCGAGGCCGTCGCCGGGGAGGCGGAATCCACCGGCATCAAGCTCGCCATCGTCGGCAAGCCCAACGCCGGCAAGTCCTCGCTGGTCAACGCCATCCTCAAGGACGAGCGCACCATCGTTTCCGAGATCGCCGGCACCACGCGCGATGCGGTCGATCTCCCCTACTCATTCCAAGGCGCGAACTTCACCCTCATCGACACCGCCGGCCTGCGCCCGCGCGGCAAGCGCGACAACTCGGTGGAGGTCTTCTCCGCCATGCGCACCGAGAAGGCCATCCGCCGCTCCGACCTCTGCGTGCTCGTCATCGACCTCGCCGCCGGCATCACCTCGATGGACCGCAAGATCGCTCAGACGATCCTTGAGGAGAAAAAACCGTGCCTGATCGTGTTGAACAAATTCGATCTCTATCATCCCGGCGCCAACCGCACCGCGCGTCTGGAGGAAGCCACCGCACATGTGCGCAAGGAGCTGTTTTTCCTCCACTACGCGCCTTTCGTCGCCTGCTCGGCGAAAACCGGCGGCTCGGTCGAGCATGTGCTCAAGGAGGCGCTCAAGATCCGCAAGGGCGCGCAGAACATCCCCGGCACCGGGCAGCTCAACCGCATCCTCCAGCAGGCCTTCGAGGACACCCCGCCGCCGATCGACAGCCGCCTGAAGAAGCGCCTCAAGCTTTACTACGCCACCGCCGCCACCAACGAGAAATACAGCGTCATCCCGGTGCCGACCATCGTGCTCTTCGTCAACGACAAGCGCCTCTGCGCCACCAGCTACGAAGCGTATCTAACCAACCGTTACCGCGCCGCCCACCCCGCGCCCGGCATTCCCGTCATCTTCTCCGTCCGCTCGCGCTCGCGCCGCGAGTGGGAGCCCAGACAGAAACCCCAGGGCCACTGATCGTGTGCCCCAACCCCGCCCGGCCCGGCCACATGCCAACGAGAATCCTCATCGTCTGTTTTCTCTCCACCTGCATGCTGCTCCGGGCGGAACCGCGAGCCTGGCGCAGCGCCGACGGCGGGAAATCCATCCAGGGCATTTTTGTGAAACGTGACGAAACAAGCGTCACCATCCGCCGCTCCAACCAACGCGAGGTATCCATCCCGCTGGAAAAAATCCACCGTGACGACCGCGCGTGGCTCGATGCGCGGCACCCGCTCCCGGTTGTCGAGCCTGCGCCCGCAGCCCAGGTGGTATTCGACACACTCGAGTTCGGCGACAGTCGCGCGCGGGTGATGGAAAAACTCAAGGCGAGCAAGCTCGTGAAGGCCACGCTGCCGGAAACCCTGTTCGCACGCACCGGACTCAACGGCATTTTCCAAACCCGGCAGAAGATCGGGGGGCTTGAGACCTCCCTCTACTTCGACTGGTGCGGGGATGGCGGACTCAAGGAGCTCACCCTGCAAACGACTCCGCTCTCCGGCGAGGAAGCCGAAACCCGCCTGACCCCGTGCTGGAAGGAATTGATCGACTTGCTGACCATCCTCCACGGCAAGCCGATCAATGCGAATGGCAAACTCGATCTCACGGGGATCGCGAACGGAAGCATGAGCGCCACCCATCTTTGGAAACTCGAACACCGCGGCACCGCGATGCTCGGTGCGGCGCGCGATGGCGATGCCTGGCAGATCGCCGTCCGCTTCACCACCGAGGACGTCAAACCGGTCATTATCCCCGCCACGCATGGGCCTTGACGCCAAAAAAAGCGCCGCCACATGCAATCATCGGCGATTTCTCCATCCTTGAAAACCCGCGCTTAAATCCGACACTCGCGCCATGGACGAACCGGACCTCTTTTCGCCCGCGCAGCCGAAATCTCCGGAAACCCGCATCCGCGAGCTGCGCGGCATCATCCGTCATCACGACGAACTCTACTACAACCGGGCCGCGCCCGAAATCTCCGACGCGGATTACGACATGCTCTTCCGCGAACTGGAGGAACTTGAAAAGAAACATCCCGCTTTCCACGATCCCAACTCTCCCACCCTGCGCGTCGGCGGCAAGCCGCTCAAGGAGTTCCAACAGGTCCGCCACCCCGTGCCGATGCTCAGCATCGATGATGTCTTCGAACTCGGCCCCGAGGCGATGGAGAAAACCCAGGCCGCGCGCCCCGAACAGGAACTCATCGATTTCTATCAGCGCCTGCGCAGGAACCTCGGCCGCGACGACATCACCGTCACCGTCGAACCCAAGATCGACGGCGTGGCCGTCTCCCTGCTCTACCGCGGCGGCAAACTCGAACGCGCCGCCACCCGCGGCGATGGCACCACCGGCGACGACATCACCCAAAACGTCCGCACCATCCGCCGCATTCCGCTGGATCTGAAAGTAGCCGGAGCCTCCGGCTCCGGTCCGCCCCCCGAACGTCCCGCTCCGGCGGTTGACTTGGATAACATCCTTCCCTATCTTAATACCCATGAACGGACATCAGCAGGCACAGGAACTGGCAAACAGGCTCCGCAAGGCGCGGGAGAAAGCTTGGCGCAGAGGCTTCTCCATGACCTCAGAGGAAGCGATGGAGCAGATGTTTCGCAACGGATCCGACAGGAAGCCGAATCCGTGGTATCGTGGGCCAGGGAAAACGGACGCCTCCTCGACCCAGGAAGATTCGGAAGGCTCGCCGCTCGTTACCCTCAGCTAGGTGGGCAATCGGAACACACCGTTTTTCACCTGCAAAGTAGACATCGGGTGATCAAATTCACCTTGCCTCCGAATTTCGGAGCGCAGGGCGGCGCTTTGGCATATTTGGGCAACCTGGAAGCTTCAAATCGAATCTTCAGCGACGACATCGTTTTTCACGGTGTGCTGGAAACCAATCGAGGTCCGGCACTCGTCACATCCCAACCTTTTGTTTCCGGCGTCGCACCCACTCTTGCTGAAGTGCGATCATGGTTCGAGGCAAATGGCTACCGCTCCACAGGCCACAACCGCTGGAAGAACGATTCAACTGGAGCCGATCTCGCCGACGCCCACATCGGCAACCTCATCAAAACCGAAGACGGCGAACTCATCCCCATCGACCTCCAAGTCCTCAACGCGGGAGATCTTCCATACACGATCCACGATCCGCAATCTTCCATCCCATCCACTCTCGAAATCCGCGGCGAGATCTTCATGCCGAACGCCGCCTTCGCCGCGATGAACGCCGAGCGCGACGAGGAGGGGCTGCCCGCTTTCGCCAACCCGCGCAACGCCACCGCCGGCACGCTCAAGCAGCTCGACCCGAAAATCGTCGCCGCGCGCCCGCTCGCCTTCCTCGCCCACGGCCTCGGCGCCTACGAGGGCGAACCGCTGGAAACCGAGCACGATTTCCATGCCTTGTTAGACAAGCTCGGCATCCCGCGCAACCAACCGGTCATCACCGCGCGCAATCTTGATGAAGTGCTGGAAGCCGTCGCGCAGATCAACCGACACCGCCACGACCTCGACTACGGCACCGACGGCGCGGTCATCAAGGTGCTCGACCGCGCGGAGCGCGAACAACTCGGCTTCACCTCGCGCGCCCCGCGCTGGGCCGCCGCCTACAAGTTCCTGCCGGAGCAGCGGGAAACCCTGCTCAAGGACATCACCATCCAGGTCGGCCGCACCGGCGTGCTCACCCCCGTCGCGGAGCTGGAACCCGTGCTCATCTCCGGCTCCACCGTCGCCCGCGCCACGCTGCACAACCAGGACGAGATCGATCGCAAGCAGATCCACATCGGGGCCACGGTGCTGGTGGAAAAAGCCGGTGAGATCATTCCCGCGATCGTCAAGGTCGTGAAACCCGTGCCCGGCGCGAAGGCCTACTCCATCCATGATCACGCCCACGGCCAGTGTCCGTCCTGCGGCGGCCCGATCTCGCAGGAGGAAGGCTTCGTCGCGTGGCGCTGCACCAATTTCCAATGTCCGGCACAGGCGGTCACGCGGATCTCGCACTTCGCCTCGCGCAAGGCGCTCGACATCGAAGGCCTCGGCGAAACCGTGGCCGAGGCGCTTGTCCGCCACGGTCTTTGCAAGACACCGCTCGATCTCTTCGATCTCACAGAGGAAAAGCTCGCCAATCTCAACCTCGGCACGGATGACGCCCCGCGCCGCTTCGGCGGGAAAAACGCCGCCAAGGTGCTGGCCGCGCTGGAGGAGGCGAAAACCAAGCCGCTCCAGCGCTGGCTTTTCGCCATGGGCATCCGCCACCTCGGCGAATCCGCCTCCAGGGAACTCGCGCGGCTGCACCACGATCTAACCGAAATCGCCGGTTCGCCCATCCTCGCCGAACTCGTCAAGGACACCCGCGCCGACGCGAAAAAGAAAAACGATTTCCTGGCGCAATACGCCATCACCGGCGACGTCGGCCCGGCCGTTGCCGAAACCATCACCGCCTTCTTCCGCTCCGAGGCCGGCAGGCACGTCCTCTCCCGCCTCGACGCCCTCGGCATCCATCCCCAATCTCCAATCTCCGATCTCCAATCTCTTTCCACCGGTCCCCTCGCGGGGAAAACCTTCGTCCTCACCGGCACGCTGAGCATCGACCGCGACGCGATGAAGGAGCGCATCGAAAGTCTGGGAGGAAAAGTCAGCGGCTCGGTTTCCGCGAGAACAAGTTATGTGCTCGCCGGCGAAGGCGGCGGATCGAAACGCGACAAGGCGGAGAAACTCGGCGTCCCGATCATCGGCGAGGAGGAACTCGGGCTCATGACCGGACTGTGAATCAAGCCTCATCGGGCGCCCTCACGGGGCAAGTGGGTCCCGGTTGATGGATTGCAGCGCCGCCATCATCCAGCCGCAGGCGTATGCCATGCCGGCGTGCCATGGAGCGTCGCAGGTCATTTGCGGGGCGTGGTCGGGGATCACCACGCCGTCAAAACCATTCTTTTTGAGAATGCGCAGAACCCGCAGCATATCGACATCCCCCTCATCGACGAAGGTCTCCTGATAGTGCGGCGCCTTGCCGCGGACGTTGCGGAAATGGATGTAGGCGATCCGGTTCTGGCGGCTGTAGGTATCAACCGCCTCATAGATATCCCCGTCGGTCATTTCCGCGAGCGTGCCCAGACAAAACTCCAGCGCGTTGCGGGGGCTGGGGTGGCGGTCAATCAGCCGCTGGTAAAGCCGGGGCTGGAACACCAGCCGCGGCTGGCCGCGCACCTCGGGCATCGGCGGATCATCGGGATGCGCCGCGAGGGTGACGCCCGCCTCTTCCGCCACCGGAACGAGCGCGTCCAGAAATTCACCATGACGCCGCCAGAGTTCCTCACTTGTGATCGGGGCGAGATTTCCCGGCGGAGCATGCCGGTCATAAACCATGTTCCAGATCATGCCGTTGGGAATGGGTTTGTCGCAAGGACCGTCCACCGCGACGACCTCCGCCCCGCCGCGTCCCCACGGGCCTTTGACGCGCCCGGCGACGCCTGCGAGCGAGAAGTTGTAGCCAATGACGGGAATGCCGGCGCGCCCGACGGTGCGGATGAGGGTCTTGAGGTTTTCCAACTGTTCCGCCTTTTTCGGTCCGTCCAGCAGCACGTCGTGCCAATGTGCGGGATCGAAGTTCTCAATGGCCTCGATCCGCAGGCCGTGCGCCGCGGCCTGCGCCTTGATGGCGGACAACTCCTCGAAGGACCAGAGTGCGTCGGGATCGCCGGCGAGCCCCCAGCCGGCGTCGTCACCCACGGGCTGGTCTCCGGCTTGGTTGCCGCGCGAGGAGCGGAAGTAGTCCACCATGTGAATGACAAGATGCGATGCGCCGCACTGGCGTGCGAAACGGAAGTGCTCCGCGTTGAGCTGATGCCGGTAGAGGCCGAGTCCGGGTTTCATGTTTTTTGCAAGGAGGCGGCGTTTGAAATATATCCCGGCGGGTTTGGATTCCCGCATGCCCGGAATCAGTGGTCCGGCGGCTGCCACGGTGTGATGCCACCGCGCTGGACATGCAGCCGGAGTTCTGCGGCGAGCTCTTCGAATTTCCCGCGGCGGGTGGCGGCGAGATTGTGTTTTTCCCGAGGGTCCTGCTTGAGATGATATAACTCCAGCGGGCTGTAGGGATCGTTGCGCAGGAGTTTCCAGTCGCCGCGGATGAGGGCTTCGTAGCTGTTGCCGCCATAGGTGGGGCCGCCTTCACGACGCACGAAATACAGATCACGCGGCGTGGTGATCGTTCCGCCATCAAGCACGGGCACGAGGCTGACGGCATCCAGACCGGCGGCCGGTTTCCGGCCGGCGAGTTCCAGCAAGGTGGGGAAAAAATCGAAAACCAAGCCGGCGTAATCACTGCGCGAGCCGGGTTTGACCCGCGCGGGCCAGCGGACCATACACGGCACCCGCAGGCCGCCATCGTAGTGGTCCTGCTTGCCGCCGCGCCACGGGTCGTTGTTCTGCGCGTGGGGCAGCGAACCGCCGTTGTCCGCGGCGAAGACGACGACGGTGTTTTCGGCGAGGCCGGTCTCTTCGAGCGCGGCAAGCACGCGCCCGATCCCGGCATCGAGGTGCTCGACGAAGGCGACGTTCCTCGCGCGTTTTTCCTCCATCTCCGGAGCGCGTTGTTTCACCTTTGCCAGCCATTCGTCGGGCGGCTCGATGGGGAAATGCGGCGCGTTGTAGGCGAGATATAGGAAGAACGGCCGGTCTTCCGACCCGGCCCGCCCGCGCAGGTAAGCGGCCGCCCAGTCGGAGAACAAATCCGTGGCATGGCCCTGCGGCGTGATCACCTCCGAATTACGACGCATGTAGTTGTTTCCATGGCGCAGGTGCGTGGTGTAGCTTTCCATCATGTCGCCGAGGAAACCATGGAACAGATCGAAGCCGCGCTCGTTGGGCGTGTTGGGCGATTCAAGCCCGAGATGCCACTTGCCGATGATGGCGGTGTGATAGCCCGCGCCGCGGAGTTGGTCCGCCAGCGTCGGCACCTTCGGATCGAAGTATCCCCATGAGTCCTCCGCGCGGGTCCGGATCACGCCGGGCACGCCGACCCGGTCCGCGTAGCGCCCCGTGAGCAGCGCGGCGCGCGAGGGAGAGCAGACCGTGCAGTTCGCCCGCATCGTGGTGAACAGCATCCCCTCCGCACCGATGCGGTCGATGTTCGGCGTGCGCACGTCGGATTTGCCATAGGCGGAAACATCGCCGTAGCCCTGATCGTCGGTGAGGATGAACAAAAAGTTGGGGCGTGCGGCGGTGGCCTCCGCGAACGCCAGCGTCACCCATGGGAGGAGTGCTGCGAAAACCGGTTTCATCGCCTCTTGCGGGGTTTGGTTTCCCAGTGGAACCGCTCGCCCGCGGTGACCAACCTGAGCTCCCTGACCTCCGGGCCGGGTTTGGCGAACGTTGGCGGCGCCGCCGCCCGGAGTTTTTGTTTCACCTGGTCGAATTCGGGGTTGCCCGCGAGGTTGTCCCATTCGTTGGGATCGCGTCTGCTGTCGTAGAGTTCCTCAGTGCCGTCCGCATAGTGGATATAGCGCCAGTCGCGGTTGATGATGGCGTATTCCTCCGGCTTCATGCCGGGCAGAAGCACCTCGCGGTCCGTGGCGGACTCCGGGTTTTTCAAAAGCGGCGCCAGCGAGACCCCGTCGCGGATTTGGACGTCCTTCACGCCACAGAGTGAGACGAGGGTGGGAAAGACATCGATCAAACTCACGCTTGTGTCCACTGTGGCACCCTTGGCGATTTCCGGGCCGGCCCAGATGAACGGCACGTTGGAGGTGCGTTCCCAAAGCGTGTGCTTGCCCCAGTCGGATTTTTCGCCGTGGTGGTAGCCGTGATCGCTCCAGAACACGATGATGGTGTTGTCGGCGTTCGGCCCTGCCGCGACCGCATCGAGCAGGCGGCCGAGCATCGCATCGGCATAGGAGATGCTGGCGAGGTATCCGTGGATGGCAGCCTCCACCGCGTTGAGTTCCACCAGGCGCTTGTGGATCGCGCTGCGGTTTTCCTTGGCCTTGCGCACGCGCGGCGGGAGGTCCTCGAGATCGTCGGTCTTGTAGGGTGGTGGCTGGATTTTCCCCACATCGTAGAGGTCGAAGTATTTCTCCGGGACGTAGTTCGGGAAATGCGGCGCGTAGAGTCCGACTGCCACGAACAACGGCTTGTCATGTTTTCGTTTCAACAAATCACAGGCCCAGCCGGTGCGGATGGTGTCGGCCATCTTTTCCTCGTTTTCATCGAGCACCCTGCCCCACTCGAGGAAAGAGCCGTCTGCCGGTTTGCGGTCGTGGTTGAAGATGCTGTTAGGTTGGGGGAGTGGAAGGATGGGATCGCCCGGCGGCCAGCTGTCGAGCGGCCAACCGCGTTGTTTCTGACCGGCGTCGCGAACGAAGAACCCGTCCCAGCCGCGCAGATCGAGGTAGCCGGCCGGGTGATGGAACAACTTGCCGGCCCCATAGGTGGCATATCCGCCGTCCTGCAGCACCACTTGCAAGGGCCGGATCTCCGGGTGGTCGTGGAAATAGACCTGCGTCGTGTAGCAACCGGTCGTCGTCGCGTGCCGTCCGGTGAACATCGCCGAGCGCGACGGGGCGCAGAATGTCCCGGCGGTGTGTCCGTTCAAGAGCGTCAGTCCCGAGGCCGCCAGGCGATCCATGTTCGGCGTGACCGCCTGCGCGTGCCTCATCGGACCAATCCAGTCGCACATGTCATCGACGGCAAACATCAGCACGTTCGGCGGTTGGGCGGAGACGGCGGCCAAGCAGGCGAGAACCGCCATGGGGATTGCGATCCGTTTCATGGCTTTTTCTTCTGATTGGAATCGGGGAAACCCTTTCGGAGGAGCTGGACCAAGTGGCGGCGGGCGGCGGCGTGTTGTGCATCGGCCGCGAGATTGTGGTACTCGCCCGGATCCGCCTGATGGTCGTAAAGTTCGATCCCGTCCTTGCCGTTTGTCCCCCACTCGGTGTAGCGCCAGCGCTTGGTGCGCACGCTGCGGCCGATGGTTTGGCCGCGGTTGACCTGGGTGAAGGCGGCTTCCTTGCCGGGATGCCCGGCGTCATCGAACACCGGGCGCAGGCTGGTTCCCGAGAGCTTGTGTGGCGCCTTGAGTCCGGCGTAGTCCGCGAGGGTCGGATACAAGTCGAGCAACTCGATCATGGCATCGGTCGGTTTGCCCATCGCCTTCGCGCCGGGAATCCACGCCATCATCGGTGTCCGGGCACCGAGTTCATAGACCGTCACCTTGTTCCACCAGTCGTGTTCGCCAAGGTGGTAGCCGTGGTCGCCGATGAGGATGACGATGGTGTTGTCCCACAACGCGAGGCGGTCCATCGCGTCGAGGATGCGGCCGAGCTGCGCGTCGGCGAAGCTCACGCAGGCCTGATAGGCGCGTTTGAATTCGCGACGCTCCTTGTCGGTGAAGGCGGCGAAGTCCTTGTTGTTAGGGATCGCATGGCGGACCTGCGGGCTCCGGTCGGCGGGCTCCCGCGCGAGCTTGGTGGAATTTTCCGGGTAGAGGTCGAAGTATTTCCGCGGGGCGATGAACGGGTCGTGCGGCTTGTGGATGCCGAGGGCGAGGAAGAAGGGTTTGTCATGGCGATCCGCCAGCACGCGGAGCGCCTCGGTGGTGTTGATGCCGTCGGGTTGGTCGTCGTCGGTGCCATCGGCGGCGAGCCATTCGCACCATTTGAGGCGATCACCGGTTAGATTGCGGCCCTTGCCCTGGCGGCCGATCCTGGGTGCGTGGCGGAGGCTGTCGGAAAAGTGATCCCATGATTTGGGATCCTGGAAGAGGGCGGGCTTTCCCCGCGCGTCCTCGCCGAGGTGGAAAATCTTGCCAATACCCGCGGTGAAGTAGCCGTTGCGGCGGAAGAGTTCGGGCAGGGCGACAAGGTCCCGCAGTTTTGTCCGGAAGGGCACGTTGTTGGAAACAATCCCGGTTTCATCGGGCCGCAGGCCGGAGAGGAAGGATGAGCGGCTCGGATTGCAGACCGGATACTGGGCGTAGGCGTTGTGGCAGAGCATGCCCTTCTTCGCGAGGCGGTCGAAGTTCGGCGAAACCACTTCCGCCACCCCGTGGCAATGAAGTTCCGGCCGGAGGTCGTCCACCACGATGAGGATCACATTCGGTTTGGCCGGCGAGGCGATGGCGGCGGGCAGAAGGGAGAACGCGCCCGTCATCATCCATGCCGCCAGACGCAAGCGGCCGGATGCCATTGTGAGCAGGGACAATGACCGGGTATGGCGGGACTTTGTCATTTGGCCGGAGGTGGAAATTGCTTCAGGTGGTCGGCAGCGGCCTGGCGGAGTTGGTTCGCGATTTCGGGGTGATCGGCGATGACGTTGTCCTGTTCCAAGGGATCATCGATCAGATTGAAAAGCGATTCCTCGATCCGTGAGATTTTGGTTTCGCCGCGTTCGCCGTCGTTGCCGGGGCGGACGACATCGCGGTAGCCGTGTGGCAGGTGGAGTTTCCATTTGCCGTCGGAGGTCATGACGGATTCGAGGTCCCGGCCGGTGGAGATGAAATAAAACTGATGCGGGTTTTCCGCGCCCTCGTCGCCGCGCATGAGCGGCCAGAGGTTTTTGCCATCGGTGGCATTGACCGGCAGGGACACTCCGGCAAGTGCGGCGAGGGTGGGATAAAGGTCGATGGAGCCGAAGGCGCGGTCGTTGACCGTGCCGGGCTTGAGTTGCGCCGGGTATTTGACGGTGAGGGCGGAGCGGATGCCGCCCTCGAAGCTGGTGCCCTTGTGCTCGCGGAACGGGGTTTTTCCGGCATGGTTGCCGAATTCCTCCCAAGGTCCGTTGTCCGAGGTGAAGAGGAAGATGGTGTCCTTCTCGACGCCGGTCTCGCGCAACGCGTTCATGATTTCCCCCACCGACCAGTCGATTTCCATCATCACGTCGCCGAAGAGTCCCGCGCCGGATTTGCCCTTGAACTCATCACGGCAGTAAAGCGGGACGTGCGGCATCGAGTGGGCGATGTAGAGGAAAAACGGCTGCTTGCCAGCCTTCTCGCGGATGAAGCGGGTGGCACCCTCGGTGGCCCAGGCGGTGAGGTGCTTCTGGTCGTCGGGGCTGACGTCCGGGATTTTGATCGCGCCGTTTTCCCAGTAGGGCAGGGGATCGGCGTTGACACGTTTCCTCCACACCGGGTTGTGACGCCACATGTCGTTGGAAACGAGCAGGCCCGCATGTTCGTCGAAGCCGCGGGCGGTGGGGCGGGTCTCCGGTTTGTCGCCGATGTGCCACTTGCCGAATTGGGCGGTGGCGTAGCCGTGCTGTTTGAGCGTCTCGGAGATGATGGGAAACTTCGGATCGAGGCCCTGCATGCCCGGTCCGATGGCACCCACGACGCCGGTGTGGTGCGGATACAATCCCGTCAGCAACGCGGCGCGCGACGCCGAGCAGACCGCCTGCGGCACATGGAAGCGCGTGTAGCGCACGCCCTCGGCGGCGAGTTTCTCCACATTCGGCGTGGCATAGGGCGGTTTCCCGAACGGATGGAAATCCGAGTAGGCCGCGTCATCGAGGAACATGAGCACGATGTTCGGCGGACCGGCGGCGCGCAGGCTTCCGCATGCCAGAAGTGCGAGGGCGAGAGTGGGAAGGGGTCGGCCGCTTTCTCGCCGCCGCGGTCGCGCAGGCGTTTGTCGTTGAAGCCGCCCGACGGCTGGTTGAGCGGGATTTCCATGCCGCCGAGATCGGCCATCATCTGGTAGAGATCGTTCTCCATGCGTTTGGCCATGGCCGCATGGGCGGGGTCGTGGATGAGGTTGCGCGATTCGTCGGGATCTTTTGTCAGATCATACAGCTCGTCGGAATCCCACAGTCCGTAATAGGTGATGTATTTCGCCTCCGGCGTGCGCAGGGCGAAGGTGGTGGGTGTCTGCGGGAAGTTTTTTTCCCAGTAATAGACATAAAGGAAACGGTCGCGCCACGGGATGGACTCGCCGCGCACGAGGGGCAGGAAGCTTTTGCCGTCCATGTGCGGCGGGGTTTTGAGGGCCATCGCCTCCATCACGGTCGGGCCGACGTCGATGTTGGCGATCATCTGGTCGAGCACGGTGCCGCCCTTGATGATGGCGGGGCACTGCACCAGCATGGGCACGCGCATCGAGGTCTCGTAGGCCACGCGCTTGTCGATCAGGCCGTGTTCGCCGAACATGAAGCCGTTGTCGCCCATGTAGATGACGAGGGTTTCCTCGTAAATGCCCATGTCCTTGAGCTGTTGCAGGACGCGGCCGATGCTGTCGTCCACCGAGCGCAGCGTCTCGCAGTAGCGTTTGTAGAAGCGCTCGATGTCGAGATCGCTGTGGTAGGGGAAATCGACGCCGTGCCAGGAGTTGCGCTGGTCGCGCAGCCAGCGCGGTTTTTCCAAGTCGCCGGCGGTGGTGCTTTCCGAGGCGGGGCGTTTGAAGGGCAGGTCCTTGAAGCTGTCCTCATACTTGTCCTCGGGCGTGAAGTTGGCGTGCACCGCCTTGTGCGAGAGATACATGAAGAAGGGCTTTTCCGCGGGTTTCTGCCGCTTGAGCCAGTCGATGGCGTAGTCGGTGAGCTCGGTGGTGATATAGCCTTTTTGTTTTACCCGTTTGCCATCCACGTTGAGGGTGTAGTCGGGACTGGGCGGCAGGTATTCGCCCTGGCCGGCGAAGCTGACCCAGTGGTCCCAGCCGGGCTGCGGTTTGTCGCTTTCGCCGCCCATGTGCCACTTGCCGAAGAAGCCGGTGGCGTAGCCTGCTTTCTGGAGGTATTGCGGGAAATAAACCGTGCCGGGCGGGATGGGGCGGTTGTTGTCGATGACGCGGTGGCGGAAGGTGTAGAGGCCGGTGAGGATGGACGCGCGGCTCGGCGAACAAAGGGAGGTGGTGACCAGCGCGTTTTTCAGATAAGCGCCGTTGGCGGCCATCGAGTCCATCACCGGCGTTTGGGCGAACTGGTGGCCGAGGAAGCTCATCGCATCGTAGCGGTGGTCGTCGGAGAGGATGAAGACGACGTTGCGCGGTTTCGCGCCGGGGATCGCCTCGGGGACGACTTCGGTGGGCATGGGTGCCGCCGCGAACAGGGCGGTCGGGACGAGGAACAGGTATCCGAGCAGGTGTTTCATGGTGTGTTTGGTTTGGGTTCAGCGAGGACGCGTTGCCGGAGCATCGACGATCTCCTTGAGCAGTTTCGTGAGTTCGGCGACCCGCTGCGGGTGTTTCTGATAGAGATTGTTGCTTTCCGCAGGATCATCCCGGAGGTGGTAGAGTTGGCCCGGGGGATCATCAGGCGCCGGTTTGTCCGATTTTGAAAATCCTGCCGAGCCCTGGCCGTCGATGAGTTTCCAGTCACCCGAGCGGATCATCATGGTGCGGCCGTTGCCGGCCTGCATGACGATCGGGCCGCGGATCGGCTCGTTTGCGGGTTGGCGCCCTTCCAGCACAGGCAGGAAGCTGAAGCTGTCGGGCGCGGCATGGGCGGGAAGCCCGAAGCTGCAGATTTCGGCGCAGGTCGCAAGGAAGTCGGTGAAACAGATCGTCTGATGGCTCGTCGAAGCTTCCGCGACCCGTCCCGGCCAGCGGACGATGAAGGGCAGGCGGTGGCCGCCTTCCCAAGCGTCTCCCTTCATGCCCCGCAGTCCGCCCGCGGAGTCGTGCCCGAAGCGCTCGACATCCCCGGGATTCCACAACGGGCCGTTGTCGGAGGTGAAGACCACCAGCGTGTCGTCGGCCAATTTGGCATCGTCCAGTGCCTTGAGCACCGCGCCCACCTCATGGTCGAGCATCATCATGAAATCCCCATACATGCCCACCGCGCTCTTGCCGGCGAACTCCGCGGAGGGAAGCCAGGGCGTGTGGGGTGCGGTGTAGGCGAGATAGAGAAACAGCGGCTTGTCGGATGCCGGAGCGCCAGCGTCGCCCTTGGCGCGGATGATCTTGCAAGCCTCGCGCGTCAGTTCGGGCAGCACCGCCGCAAGATCCATGTCGGGAGCGATTTTTCCCTCTCTCCAAAAGGCTCCCTGGTTTTGGGCCCAGCCCGGCGAGTGGTTTTCGGCGATTACGCGGCTCGGCACCTGCACCGCGCGATTCTGCCGGATCCAGAAATACGGAGGGATGTCGGTCGAGGCGCGCATCCCGAAGAAACCGGAGAACCCGTGATCGACCGGTCCACCGGCGAGGATTTCGTCATGGCCTTTTTCCAGAAAACCCAGGTGCCACTTGCCCACCATGTGGGTTTGGTAGCCCTGCGCCGCGAGCATCGAGGCCAGCGTCATTTGGCCGGGCTCGATCAGGGGCTGTGTCGGCCAGCGTGAGACATCCGTCCGGAACGGGTGGCGGCCGGTCATCAGGCCGTAACGCGAGGGGTGACACAGCGGACCCGCCGCGTGGGCATCGGTGAAACGCATGCCCTGGGCCGCCAGGCGGTCGATATTCGGCGTCGGAATGCGTGACTTCGGATTGTAGCAGCCAGGATCGCCATAGCCGAGATCATCGGCGAGGATGAAAACGATGTTCGGCAAGGGTTGCCCCGCGCCTGCCGGGAGGCATGACAGGAAAAGCAGGCCCATCGCGAGGGTGCGCCGGATGATGGGGATGGGAGTCATGGGTTGTTGGCGAAGGATGGCGATTGGCGGCCAAGGGCGTCAATTCCGTTTGGCGGCGGCTTCGGTCTGCGCGCGATCCAGCATGACGCGCATCAGGCGAAGCTGTTTCCGGTTTTCGGCGGTGGCGGCGAGGTTGGTTTCCTCGGCCGGATCGTTTTTGAGATGGTAGAGTTCCTCGGCATTGCCGGGCCAGCGGGCGTAGCGCCAGTCCGCGGTGCGGATCGACCGCCCGAGTTGCCCGCGGCGGATGACCACGGTGTAGGCGGCTTCGCGGCCCTTGGCGGCGGGGTCGTTCAACAGCGGGACCATGCTCCGGCCTTGAAGGTGCGGCGGCGGCTTCACCGCACAGAGTTCGGCGAGTGTGGGAAACAAATCGACGAGTTCGACGAGTTCGGCGGTGGTGCGTCCTCCGGTGTTGGCCGATCCGGGGACGCGGAGGATCAGCGGCACGCGGGCGCATTCCTCGAACAGGGTCACCTTGCCCCACATGAAATGCTCGCCGAGCTGGTAGCCGTGGTCGGAAGTCAGCACGATGAGGGTGTCGTCCCAGTGGCCGTTGCGACGGAGCGCATCGAGGATCAGGGCGATCTGGGCATCGATGAAGGAGATGCAGGCATGGTAGGCCTGCATGTATTCGCGCCGCAGCGGGTCGTTTTCAACCCCCAGCTCGAAGCCGAAGGCCCGGTAGCGGTGGTCCTGGGCGATCTGCGGCGCCTGCTGCCAGAAATCCGGGCGCGCCGGCTTGAAGACGAGTTTCTCGCGCGGATACATCTCGAAATACTTGTCCGGCGCGAGGAACGGGACGTGGGGTTTGTGAATGCCGCAGACCATGAAAAACGGCTTGTCGCCGAATGCCCGCCCGTCGAGCCATTTGGCGATCTGGCGGGCGTTCTTGCCGTCCATGTGCTGCTCGTCGCGCAGGCCGCTCGGGCCGTAGCCGGCGGCTTGGTTGCGCGTCTGGGTGGCCACCGTCGGCAGATGCTCGCGCCATGCCTTGCGGTTTTTCGGGTGGGTGACCGGGCCGTGTTTTGCTTCGAATGCCTCGCGCGCCGCCTTCTCGACCGGCATCTCGTCGTTGCGGAAGAGGTCCGGGTTTTCATCCCAGGCGTCGTCCGGGTTGGTGGCCGGGTTGTGGAAAACCTTGCCGGTGCGCGCGGTCCAATACCCCGCCTGCCGGAACTGTGCGGGCATGGTGAGGGTGCCGGGCCGGGTCTCGCGGATGTCGGCATCGTTGGCAGTCACACCGGTGGATTCCGGATAGAGTCCGCTGAGCAGCGAGGCGCGCGACGGTCCGCAAACCGGGTATTGGCAATAGGCGCGGGAAAAGGTCACCGCCGCCGCCGCGAGCGAGTCGAAGGCCGGGGTGTGGATCGGGCTGTAGCCCGAGGTCGAGACGTGCGTGTTGAGGTCGTCGCAGATGATGAACAGGACATTGCGCGGCCGGGTGTCCGGCAGCGCCTCGGCGGCTGGGAGCGGGCAGGCGGCGAGCGCAAAAACGACCGCGCCGAGGAAACAAGCCGGTTGGGGGTTTTTCATGGTTTCATTCATCGCGAACCGGATGCCTTGCGGACGGGCGGTTCCGGTCTGCTTGGCAACTCGCCGCGGAGACGCCTCGTCGCCTCGCCGACGAGCCACAGGTAGTGGTCGGTGGGCAGATTGCCGAAGGTTTGGAACTTGCTCGCGCCCACCGGCGGGTTGTTGGTGGATTTGAAGATATGGGTTCCCTCGTCGAGTTCGTCGAACATCGCCTGATAGATCATCTCCGCACCGCCCTCCCGGATGTGGGCGTCGTATTGAGCCCACAGGAAACGTCCGCCGTCGCGGTCGATGAAATGGTCGGGGTTGTCGTCGGTGCCCTTCTTGAGGTTGGACCAGCCGAAGCCCGGAAACACCACCGGCATGAAGTCCTTGCCATGGGCATCGCACCACGCGCGGTCATCCTTGGCGCGGGTGGTCGCGTAGATGCGCGCCTGTCTGGCCTCACGATAGCGCCCGACCATCCACGGCGAAATGATGTCGGCAGCCTTATAAACCGCTTCCCATGCGGCGAAGGGTCCGGCATCCCTGCCGCCAGGCCGCCAGTGGGTGGGAGTGCCCAGCTTCACGGTCATGCCGCCGCACTCCGGGTCGTTCTTGAGGAAATTCACCAGGTCGGCGACTTCCTTCGGGCCGTAGTCGCGCCCGCCGAAACCGACTCCCCAGAGAGACACGACCGGCTTGCCCTTGTGCCGCTGATAGGTGGGGTCCTTGAGAATGCCCATCTCCTTGACCAGATAGCGCCAGTCTTCCTTCACTGCCGCGAGGTTCGCGCCCTTCATGCTGGTGAGATCATACATCACGGCATAAGTCCGCCCGTGCTGCTTGGCACCGGCGCGGCAGTTGTCGAGGATCCGGTTGATGGTATGCGCTTTCGGTTTCGTGGAGCGTTTGTTGCCGGCGGTCACCTCGGTGGCGAAGCGCTGCACGAAGACTCCGTCGATGCCGTATTCCCTCATCCATTTGAAATGCCGCACCACGGTGTCGCGCATTGCCGAGCTGAAGACCTGGGCGGTGCGGCCATCGGCATGGCGGAACGGGGTGTTGAAGCGCTCGCGCGGGCCGAATTCGCTCATGTCGGGCCAGAACTCGATGCCGGCATGACCGGGTTCGAACTTGCCGGTTTTCTGGCTGTTGTAGTGCCGCCAGCCGAGACCCTGGCCATCGCCGGGGGTGCCGAACCAGCCTTGGTAGCCGCACATCACCTTGCCGGTGAGCGTCGAGGGATCGATTCGCGCCCGCGGGATGTCTTTGGATTGAAGTTGTGCCGAGGCGGGCGGAGTGCCCATCGTCAACAGTCCGAGGCATGCCCCGCAGAGGATGGCCCGATGTTTGGCGGATGGTTGTTTTTTCGGATCAGTCATAGAAGTTTCCTTTCGGTTGGTGGCGGAACCAGAGAAGCCACATCGCGGCGAATGAGCCGGCACAAAGGGTGGCGGCGACAGCGAAGCCCTGCCAGTTGTGAATGATGAACAGCATCGGCGCGAGAAACAGGGTCGTCTGCCAGACCATCGCGAACGGCAGCGCAGCGAGATCCTGGCGGTGCTCGCGCGTGGTCTTCGCGCGTTCCTCCGGCGAGAGCGTTTCCTTGAGGTGGCCCCACACGCCGAAGGGCCGAGTTTCAAGATACATCTTGCGCAACACGGCGGGATCGGTCGGCGCGGTGAGCAGCGCCGCCACCACCGAGGCGCAGAAACCGACCGTGAGGACGAACACAAACTGCCACAGCTCGCTGAGTTCCGGCCAAACCATCCGCTGGATGATCGCCGCGGCGATGCCGATCAGCGTGCCGATCGCGCTGCCCGCGCCGTTGAAACGCCACCAGTAGAGGCGCAAGAGCAGCGGCACGAGGAAACCCGCGCCGAAACCCATCATCATCCAGCCCCAGATGTCGTTGATGCTTTCCAGCGTGAGCGAGAACAGGAAGCTGCACGTCACAATCCCGACGACGGTCCCCCAGCTTGCGAAAATCAGCTCGCGCGTGCCGGCCTTCGGGCGGATCCACTTGTGATAGAAATCGTTGACGAACTGGCCGGTCGCCAGATTGACCCAACTGCCGAAGGTCGAGAGCGCGGCGGCGACCAACGCGATGACGAGCACGCCGCGCATGCCCTCGGCCACCGACATCATCAGCACCGCGGAGAGGATTTTCTCGGGGTTCACCGTGCCTTCGAAGCTCAGCAGGTTCAGTTTCTCCGACCACTTCTCCCCGCCGAGCAGTTCCTTGAGCGAGGCAACCAGCGCCGGGTCCTGCTGGTCCGGGGTGTTGGCGATGGTCGAGACCAATGCCCCCCATTGCGGCTTGGCCGTGCCGGGGTGGGCCTCGTGGATCAGGCTCGCGGCCTGTTTGAGCTTGGCCTGCTCGGGCAGCAGGTCGTTGACCAGATAGAGGCCCATCACGGCGATGCCGATCATCATCGGCCAGCGCACGGTCATCAGCACCGTCCAAAGCATCGAGAGCTTGCCGCACTCGCGGTCGTTCTTCGCGCCGAAGTAGCGCGGGTCCGCGCCGGTGCCGAGGCCCGCCACGATGGTCCTCACCAGATAGAACGAGGCGAAGATGATGAGGTGCTTGTAAACCTCGTAACCCTGCGGCACGTGGACGTTCCACTTCGGCATGCCGCTGATCCAGTCCGGGTTTCCGGTCACCGTGGAGGCGATCTGCGAGATTTCGCCGACGTTGCCGACATCGGTGAAGGCTTTCACCGAGATATAGACGACCGCGACGAGGATGATGCAGACCTGGAAGAGATCGGTGAAGATCACGCCGTAGAAACCGGACATCATCGTGTAAAGCGTGGCCATCACCAACAGCGCCAGCGAGCAGTATTCCGGCGGATAGGGCAGGAAGGTGGAGAGGAAGATCCCCGCGCCGATGATCAGGTAGGCGAGCATGCCGATGGTGGTGAGCACGGTCGCCACCACACCCATGAACTGCGAGGCGCGCCCGCCCCAGCAATCGCCGAAGCGGTAGATGTTCCATTGCGCGCCGGTCAGACAACCCGAGCGGCGGTGCCATTTTCCGGTCCACAGCATCATGAACGGCAGCACCAGCACCGCGCCGCCGCGGAACTCGACGAACAGCCCCTGCGGTCCTAACAGGAATAAAAACGAAACGATCACCGCCGTGCCCGCGAGGTCGAGGAAGCTCGCCATGCCGGAGATGCCCATCGCCCACCACGGGATGTTTTTCCCGCCGGTGATGTAGTTGTCGAGGCTGCGCGACGCCAGCCGCTTGAGATAGAAGCCGAGGAAGATCAGCACGAGGACGTAGAGTCCCATGAAGATGTAGTCGGTCGTGCCGAAGTAGTTGGATGCGGTCATGTGGGTTTAGCGGGTGAACTCCCCGAACGGACGGCCGGGGAAGGTTTTGAGATGTTCCGACAGGCGCGCCTTGAGATCGGCGGCCACTTCGGGGTGGCGGCCGATGACGTTGGTTTTTTCCTGCGGATCGTTTTCGAGATCGAAGAGCTGGTCGGCTTCGAAGTAGTGCGGGTTGTGTTTGGAACTGTTGTAGCCGAGGTGGCTGTTGGCCGTGTGATAGGGCTTGGGATTCGGCGGCGCGTTTTTTTTGAAAGCGGGAAACTTCCCGCCGGCGGCGATTTTGCGCTGGATGGCCGGCGGATAGCGCACCGCGATGTATTTCCATTCCGGCGTCTTGATGGCCCGCGCGTAGCCGATTTCGTGAAACGTCTCCCCGCGCAGCGGGCCGGATTCCTCGCCGCGCAACACCGGGGCGAGCGAGACGCCGTCGAGCCGGTAATCCGCCGGCTTCTTCACGCCGGCGAGATCGAGAATGGTGGCGGCGTAGTCGGTGTTGAGCACGAGATGCGGATAAGTGGAACCCGGCCTGATGCCGGCCGGCCAGCGCATCACCAGCGGCACTTTGAGCCCGCCGTCATAAGGAGTGGTCTTGCCATAGCGCCAGGTGCCGTGGTCGGAGCTGATGATCACCAGGGTGTTCTCCGCGAGGCCGCGCTCGTCGAGCTTGCGCAGGATCGCCCCGATCGAGTGGTCGAACCAGGTGATCCAGGCGTGCTTTTCATCGAGTCCGGCGGCGCGGACCTCCTTCTTGATCGAAGCGCGCGAGGGCATGAACGAGTAATCAAGGTCGGTGCGGTAGCCCTCGCCGGTGTAGCCGGGATCGGCATCGAGCGAGAAGATTTGGCGGCCGTTCCGCTTGCTCCACGGGTCGGGGCCGTGCGGGATGGTGGTGCCGTAGTAGAGGAAAAACGGTTCGTCACCGGGCGAGCGCGATGCGAGGAAATCAAGCACCGAGCGGGTGGTCCACTCGATGTTGTGGACGTTGGACGGCTTGTTGTAGAGTTCGAGCAGGTTGCCGGGATAGACCGCGCCGACCCAGTCGAAGCCCTCCTTGCGGATCCGCTCGCGCCACCACTGCTGGTTGTCGCGCATGGCCTGGTTGGTCTTCGGGTTGGTGCGGGGATCGCTGTCCAGCGGATACGCTTTGAGGCCGGGCGCGGCGGCGGTGTCCCAGAGCTTGGGCTTGTGAAGGATGTCCTGTTCCAGCAAATGGCTCTTGCCAACCCACGCGGTGGTATAACCGGCGGCCTGCAGCAGGCGTGGCAGATTGGGTTCACCGCGGCCGAGCTCGATATTGTTCTCCGGGCGACCCATCGTGCCGGCGGGAAACAGCCGGTTGAACACCTCACCCTTCGTGCGGGTGGCGTGGCGACCGGTCAGTGACGTGTAGCGCGACGGCGAACAAACCGGGCACGCGACGTTCGCATTCGTCATCACCATGCCCTCGCGCGCCATCCGGTCCACATGCGGAGTCAGCGCCGGATCGCCGCCATAACCGAAACCCGGCGGCACCACCAGATTCGGATACTCGGGAGTCGGCGGGTTGCGCGGACTTTGGTCGTCAGTGAGAATCAGGATCACGTTCGGGCGTTCGGCCGCCATGCCAAGCGCCAATGAACCGATCAATGCAAACAATGTCCGCCCCAGCAGCGGGAGCCATGCGATGCGCGGGTGAATGGACATTCGCGTGATACGGGCCGGGATGAAACGTTTTTTCATTGATTGCCAACCTTGGCTTGCTGCGGGAGGTTCATCGATTCGCGACGGATTCGCGGACGATCAGACGAGTGGGTTGGACCTGGTGGATCGGTGGGGCCTCGGGATGAGCGAGGCGGTTGAAAACCATTCTGGCGCTTTCGGCACCGAAGTCCCGTTTGCCGAGACCCACCGTGGTGAGCGGTGGCTGGCAGCGCACGGCGATCGGGTCGTCATCGAAACCGACCACTGAAACATCCTGAGGCACGCGGAAACCGGACTCGATGAGGACATGAACGAGTTCCACGGCAAGCGTGTCGTTGACGGCGAAAATCGCGGTTGGCGGCTGCTGTCCGGCGAGTTGGCGCTTGACCTCCTCGAACGCTTGCTGGTTGTCATCGACGCGCATGATCACCTCGTCCTCTTGCACATCCAGCCCGGCGGCGCGGAGGCCGAAGAGGAAGCCGGCGATCCGCTGCTCGATGTTGTAGAGCGGGCTGCGGTAGGCGATCATGCGCACCTCGCGGTGGCCTTTTGCGACGAAAAACCCGCCGACCTGCCGCCCTCCGCCGAAGCCGTCGCTGGTCAGCGTGTCGGCCGGCAACTCGCTGTGATAGCCGTCCACCAGGCACAGCGGCACCGGGCAGTTGCGCAGGCATTGAAAGGCTTCCCCATGGAACACGCCGGCCAATACGACCAGTGCGTCCACTTTGCCCTGGCGGATGATCAATGGCACGCCGTCGGGGTCCATGCGGTTGCCGAGGACGAGGTCCAGCCCCGCATGGCCGAAGGTTTCGGCGAGTCCTTCCATGATGCGGGCGTAGAAGATGTTGCCGAAAAGTTCGGCGAAGGACGGCGCATAGATCACGCCCACGGCGTCGTTGCGCTGCAGGCGCAGGCTGCGGCCGGCGGAATTCGGGACAAACTTGAGCTCGGCGCAACGCTTGAGGATCTGCTGGCGCATTTCGTCGCTCATGCGGCCGCGGCCATTGATGGCATTGGAAACCGTGGCCACCGAGCAGCCGACGAGTGCCGCGATGTCACTCATTTTGGTGGTGCCGCTCAGGTTTGCCATGTGGACAGGGTAAGGGAGTCGCCACCCTTG
>JALOUA010000242.1 GCA_025457625.1 Akkermansiaceae bacterium | reverse complement strand
GTCATGCCCTCTTCCATGATCACGAGCGTCGGACTGCTGCCGATTTCCCAGCCGTTGGCGTTGTTGAGGCTGGCCATGGCCGCGTCATCCATCAGGAAGAGCGCGTAGCCGAAGCGCTGGATTCCGACCTGGAGTCCGTATGAGACACCGGCAGTCTGATAGAAATCACGGATCGTGCCGTCCTTGCGGATGAGCGCGCCATTGCCGCCCATGCCGCCGAAGACGAAGCCGCCCTTGGTGATTTCCGGGAAGACGAGCACGCCCTTGGCGCGGGCTCCGAGTTTGCGCGCTTCCGGATTGGTGCTGTAGAGTTCATTGAGCGCGGTGCGCGAGTTGGCGGCGAGTTGCCGGGGATTGACGTTGGCGGCGTTGATGTTGGTGACAGGGCCGCCACATTGGCTGAGGGTCAGGGAGCCGGTGGCCAACAGGGTGGCGACGGACAGCTTGCGGAGTGTGCGTTTCATGGTTGGTCTTGGTTAGTCTGATTCGGATACCAGTGACGGCTGCATGAAATCGCGTCCGGGCGCATTGCGCAAGCGCGGTGAGATTTTGTTTATCGGAAAATACCGCGTGTGGTTTCCATCGTCCTCGCGGGAAATGCGGAGGCCGGGGGCCGGGCCGGCTTCCTGCCGGAAATCATCCCCGGTGGCCGGCGGCTGATGCCTGATGGGCCGCCGCCCGGCCGGGGGCTCCCGCCGCCGAACTTATTTGAAAATCACGCTTGTCATGCAGGACGCGTCCTCACTAGTTTGCATCCCTATCCATCTGATAGAAACAGACGCGTCTTGACCGTGCGGATGGGCTTTCCGAAAGGCCGCCTGATGCCTTGCCGATCAGAGAATACCAACAGAAATCATGACAACTCCAGCAACCACTCCCTATATTTCCACCGGGCACCTGCCACCGCCGGAAATGGTCACCGCCCTCGTTTCCGAGGCTTACGAGCGGTTCAAGTCCGACACCGCGGGCGCGAACTCGCAGGTCTATCCGGCTTTGGCGCGGGTCCCCAGCGGGTTGTTCGGAATCTGCGTGGTCGGGACCAGGGGGAATGTTTACACGGCGGGTGACGCGGATTACGAATTCACGATCATGAGCGTTTCCAAGCCGTTCATTTTCGCGCTGGTTTGCCAGGCGATCGGCGTCGAGGAGGTCCGCCAGAAAATCGGGGTGAACGCGACCGGACGGGCGTTCAATTCTCTCGAAGGCATCGAACGCGGCCCCGGCGGCCAGACGAATCCGATGGTGAACTCCGGCGCGATCGCCACCACCAGCCTGGTGCCGGGCGAGACCTTCGAGGCGAAGTGGAAGTTCATTCACGAGGGCTTGTCGAAATTCGCCGGCCGCACCCTGCCGCTCAACGAGGAAGTTTACATATCCGCTTCGGAGACGAATTTCCGCAATCAGAGCATCGCCCGCCTGTTGCAGAGTTTCGGACGGATCTACGATGATCCGGCGCAGGCGGTGGACCTTTACACCAAGCAGTGTGCGTTGAACGTCAGCGCCCGGGATCTGGCGGTCATGGGCGCCACGCTGGCGGATGGCGGGGTGAACCCGATCACGAAAGAGCGCGTGGTGGACGCCGCTGTCTGTCACTACGCGTTGGCGGTGATGACCACCGCGGGCCTGTATGAAACGTCGGGAGACTGGCTGTTCGACATCGGCCTGCCGGGCAAGAGCGGCATCGGCGGCGGAATCGTGACGGTCTCTCCGGGAAAAGGCGGGCTCGGCACCTTCGCCGCACCGCTGGACGCCGCCGGCAACAGCGTGAAAGGCCAGCTCGTCGCGAAGTTCCTGTCCCAAAGCCTCGGCATGGACCTCTTCGTCTCGCAGCCGGAAGTCTGATTTCCCCCACCCTTGCAATCTTCCATTTTTCCATAGAACACAAACCTCATGACCACAAAGACCGTTTCAAACTCCGGCCCGGAGATCGAGGAGAACGCCTCGTGGCTGCCGATGATCGTCATCGCCATGGGCCAGATGCTGATGTCCTTCAACGTCGCCGCCCTGCCGGTCTCGATGGGCGGCATGGTCAAAAGTTTCAACACCGCGCCGACCACGGTGGGCACGGCGATCGTGATGTATTCACTCGGTGTTTCGGGCTTCGTGATGCTGGGCGGCAAGCTCGGCCAGCGTTTCGGCTCCAAGATCTTCTTCCAGGTGGCGGTGGCGCTGTTCCTCGCGGCGATGATCATCATGGTGGCGAGTCCGACGGCGACGGTGATGCTGGCGGGTCAGGCGCTCGCCGGCTTCGCGGGTGCGTCGCTGGTGCCCTCGCTGGTCGCGTTGATCGCCAACCACTACAAAGGCGCGCAGCAGGCGAAGGCGGTCGGCTGGCTGGGCTCGGCGCGCGCCATCGCCGGGGTGCTGGCGTTTGTGATCGTCGGCTACGTGGCCATGATCAACTGGCGGCTCGCGTTCGGGCTGCTCATCGTCCACGCATCCGTCCTGTTCCTGCTGAGTTTCAAGCTCAAGCCATCCACACCCAATCCCGCGGTGAAGATCGACGTGTTTGGCGTGATCCTGTCCGCCGTCGCGGTCATCCTCATCAGCTTCGGCTTCAACAACCTGCGCAACTGGGGGCTGACTATGGCCCGGCCCGCCGCGCCGTTCGACGTGTTTGGAGTGTCACCGGCACCGTTGATGATCGGACTGGGCATCGTGATTTTCATGTCGTTCTTCCTGTGGAGCCATAAACAGGCGGCCAAGGGGAAAACCCCGCTGCTGGCACTGCAGGTGATCGATTCGCCGAAGGAATGGGCGGCGGTTCTCGCGCTGTTCCTCATCGTCATGACGGAGGCCGCCATCAACTTCACGGTTCCGCTCTACATCCAGATCATCCAGGGCCGCACCAGCGCGGCGACCTCGGTGGCGATGATGCCGTTCATGCTGACGGTGTTCTTCACCGCCATCCTGATCGTCAAACTCTACGGCAAGTATCCGCCGCGCACGATCGCGCGCTGGGCTTTCGGCCTGGTTGCCGTCGGCGCGTTGTGGCTCGCGTTTGTCGTGAGCAATGACTGGAGCGTCTTTCCGGTGATCATCGGTCTGGTCACGGTCGGTCTCGGCCAGGGCGCGCTGGTGACGCTGCTTTTCAACGTGCTGGTCACCTCGTCGCCCAAGGAACTGGCGGGCGACGTGGGCGCGCTGCGCGGCGTGACCCAGAATCTCGCCGCAGCCGTGGGCACGGCGGTGATGGGCACGCTGGTGGTGGGCGTCCTGAGCGCGGGTGTCATGAACCGCGTCACCGACAACCCGCTGATCACGGCGGAAATGAAAGCGGAGGTGGACCTCGGCAGCATCAATTTCCTCAACAACGACCGCCTCAAGGAGCGCTTCGAAGCCTCCAATGCGACGCCCGAGCAGATCGCCGAGGCCGTGAACATCAACTCGGAGACCCGCCTGCGGGCGCTCAAGGTCGGTTTCTTCGTGCTCGCGAGCATGGCGCTTTTCGCCATCGTGCCATGCGGGTGGCTTCCGAATTACCGTCCGGGTGATTTGTTGGAAAAGGATTCAAAATGATACAACAAGCCGGAATTCACAGATGATCCCCAAAAACATCATGAGCGCGGCAAACACGGCGAAGGTGGAGGCGGATGACGGCGGGTCCATCAAACGCATGCCGGATGTTGTGGAAAAGGCGGGGAACAGGGTGCCGCACCCGGTGATGATCTTCCTGTTCCTGATCGCGGTGGTTGTCATCCTTTCGCATAGCCTGCATTTGACCGGGTTTACCGTGGGGATTTAACTGAGGATCTCCTGATGACATCCAAGTCCGACACCGGAGGAGAAACAGACCATGCGGATGCGGTGGCCGCACCACGTGTCGCTCCAACTGCGGTTGATACGACGGTTCTGCTGGAGTTCCTGTTCCGGCTGGGACAAGCCTATCTCGCCTGTGGCGAGCAGACGGCGAAGGTGGAGTTGCTGCTGCGGCGGACCGCCACGGCCTACGGCATGAGAAGGGCGCGGGTGGTGGCATTTCCGACCGCGGTCTTCATATCGCTGCATGACAGTGAAGGCGAGCGGGTGACGCTGGCGGAGTGCGAGACGCGGCTGTTGCGGCTGGATCAAATGGCGGATTTCTACGCTCTCGGCGAGGCCGCGCAAACGGGCAAACTCGATCTGCGGGAAGGCCTCGAGCGCCTCGCGGCGATCCGGCGCCAGAAACCGCGTTTCGGGCGGGTGGGGTTCGTGCTGGGCCACGCCATCCTCACCGTCGGGCTGGCGTTTGTCCTGATGCCGACGGCCTCCAATCTTGCCGCGGCGGCGGTGCTCGGGCTGGTGGTGGGTCTGCTCAAACTGGCCAACCGCGGCGGCTCGGTCATGGCCATCCCAATGCCCGTGATCGCGGCGACAACCGTCTCCGCCATGGTTTTCCTGGCGATCCGCCATGGTCTGGCCGTGGATCCGGTGCATGCGCTGGTGCCGCCGCTCGTCACGTTCCTGCCCGGTGCCATGCTGACGCTGGGCATGGTGGAATTGGCCTATGGTGACATGGTGAGCGGCTCAAGCCGCCTGATCGCGGGTTTCGTCCAGCTCGTGCTGCTGGCATTTGGTCTCGGGATCGGCGCGGGTTTGGTCGGGTATCGCCCGGAGGATCTGATGCATGCGGCCACCCATTATGTGAACTTTCCGTTCGCCGCGTGGGTGGGAGTCCTGATTTTCGGTCTCGGGGTCTATCTGCATTTTTCCGCGCCGAAGAATTCGCTGCAGTGGTTGATCCTGGTGCTGCTTCTGGCGTTTGGCGCGCAGCGGCTCGCGACCGTTTTCATTGGCAGTGAAATCAGCGGATTTTTCGGAACCCTTGTGGCCACCCCGCTGGGTTATCTGATCCAGCTTCGCTTCAAAGGTCCGCCGGCGGCGGTGACCTTCCTGCCCAGTTTCTGGCTGTTGGTCCCCGGAGCGCTTGGCCTGCTGAGTGTCACCCGCATGATGAGCGACCGCGCCGCCGGGCTGGACGGCATCGTCACCGTGGTGTTCGTGATCGCTTCGATCGCCCTTGGAACCCTGGTCGGAGCCTCGCTCTATCGGGGGCTGACGGAAACCTTCGGCGCGTGGCAGTTGCAGATCGGACGGGTTGAATTGTTCTTCCGGCGCAATGACAAACGCTGAAGCGCCGCAATCACTTGTAGAGCGGCAGCAGCAGCGGAACAAGGATCACCGAGACCACCATCACCACGAGGCTGAACGGCACTCCGACGGGCCCACGACCAGCGTGTTCACCGGCGATGAAATCGGCGTCATGAAAGCCGTCGATGCGGCAAGCGCGACGATCATCGCGAACGGATAGGGCGAGGCGTTCATGTCACTGGCGATGGCGAGTGCGATGGGCGCCATGAGGACTGCGGTGGCGGTGTTCGAGATGAACAGCCCGAGCATGGCGGTGATCAGGAAGATGGCGGTGTTCGAGATGAACAGCCCGAGCATGGCGGTGATCAGGAAGATGCTTCCCAAGACCACGTGGGTTCCCGCGCCGCCGACCGCCGACATCAAGCTGTCGGCCGCCAGATCGACGCCGCCGGTGCGCTGCAGGGCGAGTGAAAACGGCAGCATGCCAACAATGAGGATGAGGCTTTTCCAGTGGATCGAGCGATAGGCGCTGTTGAAATCGATGCAGCGCAGCGCGCCCATCAGCAGGGCGGCGATCATGGCGGCCTGCACGTTGGGGATGACGCCGCTGATCATCAGCCCCACCATCAGCAGGAGGCATGCGACGGCCTGGGGCGCCTTGCGGGAGGCCGGCAACACCTCGTCCATCTCGGCGGGCAGGTTCAACACCACCAGATGGGCGGCGTCCGTCTGCAAGGGGCGGATGCGCTTCCAGGTTCCTATGACGAGCAGCGTGTCGCCGACCTGCAGTTTGATGTCCAGCAGGTTGCCCTCATAGGCGGTGTTGCCACGACTCAGGCCGATCACCGACAGGCCGTGCCGGGTGCGGATGTGGGACTCGACAATGGTCTTGTCGGCCAGATCCGAGTTCGCGCCGAGCATGACTTCCGCCATGCCGATTTCCTGAGACCTGTCGGTGAAGTATTCACCGGTGAGCGGCAGCATCTCGAGTGCGAATTTTTCCCGCAGGGACCCGGCGGTCTTCACCGGCCGGAAGAAATCCACCAGCAGGATGTCGTCGGCCTGGAGCTCCGTGCCCGCCGATGGGGCGATGAGTTTGCGCGATGAGCGGTGGCGGCGCTCGATCGCGATGATGCTCGCACCCGAGACGTTCCGCAGGTCGATCTCCCGGATGGTTTTCCCCACCAATGGCGATTCGTTGGTCACCCGCACCCGGTGCTCGCGGTCCGCCAGTTTGTATTCCTGGACCCAATCGCGCAGAGTGGGGCGGCGGTTGGCCTCGCGCTCGCCCCCGGACTCGGAGGACAGCCAGCGGCGCGCGAAGAGCATGTAGAGGATGCCCAGCGCGAGAATGGGGACTCCAAAGGGGGTCAAACTGAAGAAATGAAAGCCATCCGCGCCCTGGCGCATGAGTTCGCTGTTGACGACCAGGTTGGGTGCGGTGCCCACCAGGGTCATCATGCCGCTGATGAGCGCGGCCACGCTCATCGGCATCATCAGGCGGCTGGGCGCCATGCCGGTGCTTTGCGCGATGCGCAGCGCGACAGGGATGAAAATGGCGATCACGCCCGTGGAACTCATGATCGAGCCGAGGATGCCCACGGCCAGCATGAGCAGGACGAGCAGGCGGGTTTCGCTTTTCCCGGCGGTGCGGGTGAGCCAGTCCCCCAGCCGTTGCGCCACGCCGGTCCGCACCAGCCCCTCGCCAATCACGAACAACGCGGCGATGAGCACGATGTTGGGATCACTGAAACCCGCCAAGGCCTCGCCCATGGTGATCACCCCGGTGAAGGGAAGCAGCACCAGCATGATCAGCGCCACCGCATCCATGCGCGGCTTGTTGATGACAAACATCGCCACCGAGGCGACGAGCAGTGACAGGACAACGATGAGTTCGGTATTCATGGGCAACAGGATGGAATACGGGATGGCCCGTCAAACGCAGCGGCTGACGAGAGCGGTCGCGTGGGATATGTTGTGGCTCCGGGCGGATCAATCCACGGCGGCGAGTTCCGC
>JALOUA010000241.1 GCA_025457625.1 Akkermansiaceae bacterium | reverse complement strand
AAACGACGACCGCGCGCTGGGCATGATGCGCGAGTTGTTTGCGGATCGTGAAATCACCGGCATCGACTGCCTCGATCTGGTGGAGGAGGGCGGCACGCTGCACTGCATTTCACAACAGCAGCCGGTGGCGGGTTGGGAATCGGCGTTTCACACGTCGATCGTTTGTCCCGACGGCCGGGCGTGACCATTCTTGCGGAGGAAGGGCAGCCAGCGCCGGACATCGTAGCCGAGATAGGCCATCGACTTGATGAAAACGAGCATTGCCATGGCCTCATCGATGAAGGGCAGCGGGTCCGGCGCAAGGCCCACGGTGAGGAGATAGAGCGCGGAGAGGATGGCGAGAACCCATGCGATGCGGCGTTTCATGGTGGCAGCATAGCAGCGATCGCGCGGAGTGCAACAGGGCCCCGCCGGGTCATTGACACGGCGGGCGGATTGTTCAGAGTGGCGGGCCATGAGTGGTTTCGGCCTTCGACCGGGTTTTGCGCATGTGATCGATCTCGGTGTGGAAGAGGCCCGGGCGCGGATTGTCGGGCAGGCCGGTAGCGACGGCTCGTTGTGCGAGGTGCTGAGTTTTCCCGGCTTCATCTGCCTGCGCATTCCGGAGGACAGGCGGAGGTTCTGGTCGCCCCGGCTGCATCTGAGCCTGGAGGCCGAGGGTGAGGGGAAAACGCGCGTGAGCGGAACCTACGGGCCGAATGCCAACATGTGGTCGTCGTTTCTCTACGGCTATCTGCTGGTGGGATCGGCGGGCTTGTTTTCCGGAATTCTCGGCTGGTGCCAGGCGGCGCTCGGCATGCGGGCGTGGGGATTGTGGATCTTCTATCCGATGCTCGCCGCGGTGGCGGGCATGTATCTGCTGGGGCGCATCGGCAGGAAACTCGGCGAGCGGCAGACGATGGAGCTGCACCGCCTGTATGAGGCGGCGGCGGGTTGCGGGGTCGATCTATGTTAGACCGTCACGGGCCGCTGATGGTGACGGTGTGGTTGGAGCCGCCGTTGTTCTGCCAGATGTCGGCGCCGCCGTCGGCGCGTTGGAATCGAACGGCATAGTGGATCGTCTGGCCGGCGGTGAATCCGTCGCCGAGATCGGCCGACCAGTTGTCCCCACCGCCGGTGACGCCGGTTTTGATGAACTCCGCGGTCGGCCACGCGCCGGCGGCGGACGGGTCGGTGTTGTAAACCACGGACACCGCGATGATGGAACCCGCCGGTTCCGAACGCGCTGTTAGAACAACCGGCTGTCCCGCGTCGAACGTGGCGGGCGAGGTGGTGACGAGCGTCGCCGCGGGGGCGGGGACCGGCGGTGTGCCCGGGAGCAGGGCAAGCCGGTAGAACCTGGCAGGAGCCGCATTGCGGTAGGCGGCCCAGTCGCTGGTGATTTCAAATTCGTAGCTGGCCCCTGCGGGCGTCGCGCTCTGCTGCGGGAACCAATTGAGCAAGTCGCCGGACCATTCGAGGCGGCAGGGCGAGCCCGGGTTGAGCGGTGCGGCGTTGATGGTGAATCGGTTGTTGGCGATTTGCATATCCAGCACGGGTGGGTTGAAGGTCCCTCCGCTGCCGGGGTTGACGGTGAAGCGGTAATTCGCGCCGTTGTCGCTGTCCCAGCGCGTGAGGCCGCCCGCGTCGGTGAAGTTGACGGCATACAGCACGGTGGTTCCGGCGGGGAATGAGCCGAGGTTGGCGTTCCATGCATCGGTTTGCGCGCCATCGAAGGGCGGATTGCGCGACAAGGTGTTTGCGGTCCAGTTCTGGCCATTGTCGATGGAAACGATGACTTCTCCGGACACGGCCGCGCCTTTGGGCGAGGTGTTGGAATCGATGTAAACCGTGCTGGATGACCCGATGTTTCCGGAGGTCGGCCAGTGACGGGTGTCGGAAACGGCCAACATCGTTGATGGTGGCGCATCCGGCTCGCCGGCGACGAACACTTTGAGCCCGCGGGTCGGGATGCTGGTGCTGAGGGTGCCATCGGCGACGGTGGCGGTTTCCACGGGGTTGAGGATGTTGGTGAAGACCGTGCCATTGGGTTTGCCCACGGCGGGTGTGCAGGAAAGCGTCTGGTCCCAGTGGGTGTTGAGGACGACGAGCGCCTCCTGCTGGCCGAGGGCGCGGGTGAAGGCATAAATGCCGCGGCCACTGCTCTGCCAGCGCTGGGTGAAGCCGCCGCGGCGCAGGCACGAGTAGCTGGCGCGGGCCTGGTTGAGCGCGCCGATGAGGTCCTTGATCGGGCTGGGGGCGTTGAACTTGTCGCCCTGCGCGTTGCCCCATTGGAAACCGTAGTTCATCATGCACTCGCGCTGATAGTCGCCGTCATCGAGGCCGGTGTTGGGTTTGCCGCCCTGGTTGAAGCCGTGCTCGGTGCCGTAGAGGATGGTGGGAACCGGCGCGGCGCAATAGAGCAGGCCCATCGCGGGGCGCAGCATGTCCACCCAACTACTTCCATAGTTGAGCGCCACGCGGTCCACGTCGTGGTTGTCGATGAAGGTGATGGCGCGCGGCCCGCCCTCGCCGAAGCGGCCCTGGTTGTGCACGCCGTCGAGCTGGCCGGTGAGGTTGCTGGTGGAACCGCTGCCGGCAAACACGTCGCGCAGCGTGTTCATCATCGTGAACCACATCACGGAGTTGAATCCGCTGCCCTGATCCTGCGTGAAGAACGAGTGGAAGTTGTCATCAAAGCTGAACAACTCGCCGAAAACCAGGAAGTTGGCCTTGCCGCGCAAGGCGGCGTGCTGGCGCATCGAGGTCGCCCAGTTCTTGATCCACGTGTGATCGACGTGTTTGATCGCATCCACGCGGAAGCCGTCGCAGTCGGTGGCGTCGATGAGGTTCTTGAAAGCGGCGTCGAGCGCGTCGCGCACGTCCTGGCGGTCGGTGGCGAGGTCGTCGGTGCCGACGAACGCGCCGCGCTGCGTTTCCGGGTAGGCGTCCCAATTGAGGATTTTGCCGTGGTTGTGGAGCCAATCGAGACGGTCGAAAGGGAATGCGTGCCGGGTGCCGTCCCACCAGAACAGGTTGCCGCCGCCGTTGGGGTGGTAGAAGTCGTCCTGACCGTTGCCGAGGCCGGCAAGGTCGGCCAGGTGGTTGGGCACCACGTCGAGAATGACATAGATGCCGTTGGCATGCAGCTCGTCGATCGTCTGGCGGAGTTTCGCAAGATCACCGAACAGCGGCTCGCACCGGTAGAAGTCCGTGGGGTGGTAGGCGTGGTAGGGCGTGTAGCGCTTGTCGGCGCCCTGCTCGGTTTTCTGGACGCTGGAGATCCAGACCGACTTCACGCCCATGGAGACAAGGTAGGGGATTTTCTGGCGGAGACCCTCCCAGTCGCCGCCCTGTGCGAGGTGGCGCTCGTTGGCGTTGGAGCTGTTGGAACTGTTGTGCCAGGATTTGCCCGAAGTCTGCTCGCCATACCAGCCGGTGCCGGCGCGCATGGTGCGCGCGTTGTTGTTGGAGGGATCGCCGTCGTGAAAACGGTCGGTGAAAATCTGATAGACATTGACGTCGCGCCAGTCCGCGGGGCTGGGGGTGTATTGGAACGAGGGATTGTCCGCGAGACGGGGTGTGAGCAGGTAGGGATCCGCCGCGAGAGGTGCGGCCGCCAGCAACGGAATCAGGAAGGCGGACAGGGCGCGGGATGAAAGAAACATGATGCGGGTCGGGGTTTGGCGGAATCCGTCACGGAGCGAATCCGGCGGAATGTGGCGTGGGTTGCGCAGCTGCAAATGTCCGGCGGCGGATACGGGTTTATTTTTGATGGGGATCAGGCGGTCCGGATGGGAGGTGATGTCAGCCGGGTCTTGCATCGGCCTGCGGAAAGCCTTAGTTGACGGGCGGATGTTCGACGCACCGCCCAAGCCCGCACGCAAGCCATCATGGTCGCGGACGCTGGTGCGTGTCCTGATGATCTGTGCCGGCTGCGTGGCGATCCTGCTGCCGGCCTGGCTGCCGAACCGCCCGTCGGTGCCCATCGGACGCGGCACGGTGGAATTGTTGCAGGCCTTCCTGCTGGCGGCGGCTGCTGCGGTGATGCTGGGCGCGGCCCCGCATGCGGGAGCCTACCGTCCGGTGTGCCGGGTGCTGGCGCTGGGACTGATCGCGGCGTTTGTGGGCGAGATCGAGGATTTTGTCTCCGGCATCCTGCGATGGCCGTTCCCGGAGAAATGGGTGATTGCGGCGATTCTGGTGTTGGCCCTGGCCACCGCATTGAAACACCGGCGGATCATGGTGCATTTCATCGCCACGCTCGGGCAGCACGCGGGTTCCGGGCTCATCGCCGCGGCGCTGCTCATCATATACGTGTTCAACCGGGTGATCGGCAGCGCCGCGTTCTGGAGGGCCTCGCTCGGCGAGGCGTTCTCGCCGGAAATCCCGAAAATCTGCAAAAGCTATCTCGAGCTGCTCGCGTGTTATCTCATCTTCATCGGCGCGCTGGGCTTGTCCCTCACGCTCGCCCGCCGCAGGGAGCCCGTCTGAAGCCCGGCCATGTTCCACATTGTTTTGTTAGAACCGGAGATCCCCCACAACGCCGGTGCCGCCGGCAGGCTCGCTCTGGCCACGGATTCCACGCTACATCTCGTCGGGCCGCTCGGCTTCTCGCTGGACGACAAACACGTGCGCCGCACCGGCCTCGACTACTGGCATGACGTGAAACTCCGCGTCTGGAAATCGCTGGATGACGTGCGGGCCGGCGCGGAGCCCGGTGCCACATTCTGGTATCTCAGCACCAAGGCGGCAAAGACGCCATGGACGGCGCCATTCAAGCCGGGCGACTACCTGGTTTTCGGCCGGGAAACCAAGGGCCTGCCGGAGGAAATCATCCGCGAAGCCGGTGATCGCGCGCTGCGTATCCCGATGGTGCCCGGCGGCACGCGCTCGCTGAACCTCGCCACCGCCGTGGCCATCGTGCTTTACGAGGCGGTCCGTCAGCAGGCTCCGGAGTGGTGATGCCAGCGGCCGCCGCGGCCGTTGGGAGCCACGTATCTGTCTGAAATCCGCTCTTGCGTCCGCAGCCCCGGGTTTTCATGGTGGATCAATCCTATGAAAAACCCATCACACTCCACGCGCCGCCGGTTTTTGAAATCCACTTTTACCGCTGCGGGTGCGGTTTTTGCCGCACCGCAGATCGTCCGGGCCCAAACGCTGGGCAACGAGGCCAAGGCTGCGGCGAATTCGCGGATCGGCATGGGGTTCATCGGCATGGGCCTGATTTCCGACGGCCATGTGCGCTCGTTTCCCGGCATGAAGAACGTGCAGCCGATCGCGGTGTGCGACGTGAAGGAATGGCAGTTGAAGAAGGCGGT
>JALOUA010000240.1 GCA_025457625.1 Akkermansiaceae bacterium | reverse complement strand
GCTGCTCCCGCAGTCGCCGGGCCTGCTGTTCACCAATGCCGGCATGAACCCCTTCGTGCCGTATTTCCTCGGCGTCGAAAAAGCCCCCTACGATCCGCCGCGCGCCGCCGACACCCAGAAGTGCATCCGCGCCGGCGGCAAACACAACGACCTCGAGGACGTCGGCTACGACACCTACCACCACACGTTCTTCGAGATGCTCGGCAACTGGTCGTTCGGCAACTACTTCAAAAAGGAAGCCATCGCCTGGGCATGGGAACTCGTCGTCGAGCGCTGGGGCCTGCCCGCCAACCGCCTCTACGCGTCCGTCTATGCCCCGAAACCCGGCGACCCCGGCCAGTTCGACCAGCAAGCCTGGGACATCTGGGCCGAGCTGTTCCGTTCCAAGGGCGTCGATCCGGAAATCCACATCGTCCACGGCAACGTCAAGGACAACTTCTGGATGATGGGCGAGACCGGCCCCTGCGGCCCCTGCTCCGAGCTGCACGTCGATCTCACACCGAACGGCGATTCGAAGGGCAAGCTCGTCAACAACGACTCCGACCTCTGCATCGAGATCTGGAACCTCGTCTTCATCCAATACAACGCCGAGGCCGACGGCTCCTTCCGCGAACTTCCCGCCAAACACGTCGATACCGGCATGGGCTTCGAGCGCGCCTGCTCGATCATCCAGAACACCAAGGGCTTCACCGACTTTTCTAACAAACCAAGCAACTACGCCACCGACGTCTTCACCCCCATCTTCCGCAAGCTGGAGGAACTCAGCGGCAGGACCTACGTGAACATCTACCCGGAACCCGGCGCCGACCGCTCCGCCTTCACCGAGGAGATGAAAACCGCCATCGCCTTCCGCGTCATCGCCGACCACCTGCGCACCCTCGGCTTCTCCATCGCGGATGGCATCATGCCCGGCAACAACGGCAGAAACTACGTGCTTCGTAGAATCCTCCGCCGCGCCGTCCGCTACGGCCGCCAACTCGGCTTCTCCGGTGAAAAACCCTTCTTCGGCGAGCTGGTGGACACGCTTGTCGGCGAAATGGGTGGCGTTTTCCCCGAGTTGAAAAACCGCGCGCAGGTTGTCCGCCAAACCTTGGAACAGGAAGAAGCCGGCTTCAACCAGACGCTGGACCGGGGATTGAAGCGCTTCGAGGAAGCGATCGGGGAGCACACGCTCTCCGGCGACGACGCCTTCGAACTCTACGACACTTTCGGATTCCCCATCGACCTCACCGAACTCCTCTGCACCGAGCGCGGACTCAAGGTGGACATGCCGCGATTCGAGAAACTCATGGAGCAGCAGCAGGAACGCTCGCGCGCCGCGCAGAAATCCAACATCGTCCGCGCCCTCGACATCTCCACCGAAGCCGCCACCGAATTCCTCGGCTTCGACGCCGATGAATGCGAAGCCACCGTGCTGGAAATCCATCCGCAGGAGGACAGCCTGTTCGTCATCACCGACAAGACCGTCTTCTACGCCGAAATGGGCGGCCAGGCCGGTGATACGGGCACGCTCAATGACCTCCCCGTCACCGGCGTCCAACAAATCGGCAAGGCCCGCGCCCACATCGTTCCTCAATCTGAAATTTCAGATTTGAAATCTCGGATTGCCGTCGGCGACAAGGTCGTCCTGCGCATCGACACCGCCCGCCGCCGCCCCATCGAGGCCCACCACACCGCCACCCACCTGCTTCACTGGGCGCTGCACGAAGCCGTTTCCAAGGATGCCACCCAGCAGGGTTCCTCCGTCGATGAACACCGCCTGCGCTTCGACTTCAACAGCGCGGCTCTAACAAGCGAACAGATCGCCATGATGGAGGACATGGTCAACGGCGCCATCAAGCAGGACATGGCCGTGTCATGGACGGAAGTCCCGCACGCATCAATCAGGGACCGCAGGGACATCATGCAGTTTTTCGGCGACAAATACGGCGAGATCGTCCGCGTCGTCGAGATCGGCGGCAGGCGCAACGCGCTCGACGGCTACTCGATGGAACTCTGCGGCGGCACCCACGTCCGCAACACCGGCGAGATCGGCCTGTTCAAAATCAGGAGCGAGGGAGCCATCGCCTCCGGCGTCCGCCGCATCGAGGCCGTCTGCGGCGAGGCCGCATGGAACCACCTCAACGAACTGGGAGAAAAATGGCGTCAGGACTACAAGCTGGCCGAGGCGAAACTCACCGCCGCCAATGAAAAGCTCGCCGCCCTTGGCGAATCCGCCATCACCGTCAACGAGTTCCCCCACATCATGGCCGCCATGCTCGTTGAACGCGCCGACATCAACGAAATCAACGCCGTCTTCGCCCACGGCGCACGCACGCTCGAGGAAACCAAGCAAGCCGCCATCGAGGCCGAGAAGCGCATCAAGAAGATCCAATCCTCCCAAGCCGCCAAACTCGCCGACGAAGCTCTAGCAGAACTCATCGCCCAAGGCGGGCCCATCATCGTCTCCTTCGAAGCCGACGCCTCGCTGCTCCAGGAACTCCAGAACGGCCTCAGGAAAAAGAACTTCGCCGGCCCCGCCCTGCTCATTGTGGATGACGGCGAGAAACTCCACCTCGCCACCCACTGCGGAGCGGACGCCCTGGCAGCAGGCCTCAAAGCCGGCGACCTGCTGCGCGACCTCGCCGCCCTCGCCGGCGGCAAAGGCGGCGGCAAACCGGATCAGGCAAGAGGCGCCGCGCCGGACCGCGGCAAGCTCGAGGACCTCAAGTCGCTGGCGCGATCCCGGATCGGCTGAGCGCGCGACCCCGTCAGCCGCGCAAGCGCCCTGAAGGTCACATGGCAGCGATTCTCTTCATCCGCATTCATCCTCATCACCTGTGCCTGGCTTTTTCCTGATGCGGCGACCCTGGGGAAATTTCCCCAATTATCCGCTTGCATCCCCCCGGTGTGGCTTCTATTCGTCCCGCCCCGTCTGCCGGAGCGTCAAAGCGAGGATAGCTCAGTTGGTAGAGCAGTTGGCTTTTAACCAATTGGTCCTGGGTTCGAGTCCCAGTCCTCGTACTTCTTCACATGCCGAGAGAAGCCCTGTTTTACAGGGCTTTTTTCGTATCCCGGTCTAACGGGTTCTTTTCCCCGAAATCCGGAGTAACGGTGCGTTTTTGACAACGGTTTTGGCAACTGTTTAAGGCCTCTTAACCAAGTTCTCCGCTGACAATTTTTTGATCTCAATGTCGATGATCCAGGCCATGAGCAAGTCGTCAGCAAGAAACGAGCCCACGGGCTAACCGGAGTTCGGCGTCCGGAAAGAGGTCATCTGCAATTTCTTCAGTCCTCCCATGCCCTCCAGCACGTTTCACGACCGGGTGAACGAAGGGGTCATCGTCCCCATCAAGGGCATGCGGGGGTTCTACAAGCTGAACGACTCGCTTCGGCGGCTCGGGCTTCGAGAAGTTCCGGAGCTGACGGCGTCGGCACCGGTCGGCACTGCCGCATGACGCACGAGCCAGCGGTGGCGGCCGGCGTCGCGAAAACGCTCGCGGGCGAAGGAGGAGAACGCTTGGCGGAAGACGGGGTGGGCCAAGTGGAGCAGCGCGGTCTCGGGCTTGGGGCGGAACACCTTGCGGCCGCCTTCGAGGGTATCGAGGCAGAAGCCGGGATCGAAGGTGAGCCATGGCAAGGCCCCGGCGGTTGATGCCGGTGAGCAGGCGTGACAGTTCGCTTTCGTTAATGGCGTTAGCGGATGCCGCTGTCGGGCCTTCGTCGCCGGTTTGTTGGTAGGGTTTGGTTTCGCCAGCGGAGGCGAAGCTGTATTGGTAGCCTTTGGCGATCTTCGAGGCGACGAGTTAGTCGAAGATCCTGGTGGCTTCGGCGAGGCTCACCGGGTAGGTGGTCTTGATTCCGGTATTCAGTGTTTGACCGCGGCGGCCGCAGGCGAAGGTGACGAGGTAGCCCTCGCCCTTCGGCCCGATGGCGGCGTGATACACCTTGTCGGAATTGCCTTCGCGGTAGTGGAGGGAGGCGGATTGGAGGGCGGGTGTGGTGGATGTCATGTCGATGTTTGGTTGGGGTTGGGGAATGAAAACGAAATGGCCGCCATGGAAACCGGGGGAGCGGGTCACCATGGCGGCCTTTCATGTGCCAGGCCCGCGCTTGAGCGTGTCGTGCGGCCGGGCGGGCTGGTGGTTTGCGGGAAAGAGGAAATCCACCGGGACGGTGGGGAATGGGATTGGCCTGATAGGGGCACCTGATTTAGGCTGGACGAACACTCCGGCAGCACCACCACCGTGAAGACCCAATACTACACAGCAACCAGTCTTGATGGATTCATCGCAACCGAAGACGATTCCCTAGATTGGCTCTTTTCCCTCGGTGATCCGGCTGAATCAAGTTACCCGGAATTTATTTCGCAGGTGGGCGCTTTGGCGATGGGTTCGTTCACATACGAATGGATGATGCGCAATGCGGGGAAAGTGATCGAAGAGACAGGATCACCTTGGCCATACGACCAACCAACATGGGTATTCACCAGTCGAACACTTCAGCGCGTGGAAGGCGCTGACATTCGATTCGTCTCGGGAAACGTAGGTCAGGTTCACACCGACATGCGAGCTGCTGCCGGAACAAAGAACATCTGGATCGTCGGTGGCGGTGATCTCGCGGGTCGGTTTTATGATGCCGGACTTCTTGATGAGATGATCGTTCAGGTAGGATCGGTGACGCTCGGCAAGGGTAAACCTCTTTTCCCGCGCCGAGTGCTTGGCCCGAATTTGAAGCTGACTTCCATGCGACAAATGGGGGCCAGCATGGTTGAGCTGCGCTATGATCTGACGGGAAATCAGACGCAGGAATCCTGAAACAGATTCTCATCCCGAAACCCACCGGGACGGTTCCAAGCTGGCCACGGCTACGTCACGCGGACACACTTTAGGCTGGCTTGGACATTCGCACCACACGTCGGGCACCGTCCCGGTGGAAAGGGTGTGTGGGGGATCAGGTTCAGGAGACCCATTCGCATTCCTCTTCGTCTTCATAGCCGAAGATGTCGCAGGCGATCTTCATGACGCCGGCTTTCTCATCATGGCAGGCGTCGTGACGTTCGCCGTCTTGGAATGTGGCGGTGCCGGCGAAGAACATTCCGAGTTCGCAGTTGTCGAGTTGGAAGGTGACTTCCGGGAACTGCCGTGAGAGCGCCTCGATGGCCTGCATCGTCGGACTCCATGCGGTGTCGAAGAAGGTCTCGTCGTATTCCAGCAGGTCGTTGGCGACTTCGCGTTGATCATTGTCGTCGAGATCCCATTTCGTCCCCCAGACTTTGTAATGACTCTCAAGAACGGCGGGGCAGAACGGCTGAGATTTTCGGGGTTTGCGCGGCGGA
>JALOUA010000025.1 GCA_025457625.1 Akkermansiaceae bacterium | reverse complement strand
TACGGGCGGGCGCAGCCGTTGGGGCAGCCGGTCATGCGGATGGTGATGGCGTCGTGGCGCAGGCCGTTCTCCTCGATGACCTCCTCCAATTCCGTTAGAAGGTCGGGCAGGTAGCGCTCCGCCTCGGCCAGCGACAGGCCGCAGGTGGGCAGGGCGACGCAGGCCAGCGAGTTGAGCCGCAGCGCGCTTTTCAAATGGCTGTCCCTGATGCCGTATTGCTCCAGCAACTTTTCGATTTCCGGGCGCTTTTCCGGCGAGACATTGGCGATGATGAGGTTCTGGTTGGCGGTGAGGCGGAAGTCGCCGTCGTGGATTTTCGCGATCTCGCGCAGGCCGCTGAGCAGCGGGTGGTCCGCGGTGTCGCGCACGCGGCCGCCCTGGACGAAGAGCGTGAGGTGCGAGTTGCCATTGGCGTCGTCCACCCAGCCGAAGCGGTCGCCGTTGTCATCGAACTTGAACGGGCGCACGGGGCCGAGTTCGTAGCCGAGGTATTCGTTGAGCTTGGCGAGGATCCACTCCGGGCCGTGGTCGTCCACGGTGTATTTGAAGCGCGAGTGCTTGCGGTCGGTGCGGTCGCCGAAGTCGCGCTGCACGAGCACGACTTTTTCGGCGACATCGACCACCTGGTCCACGGTGCAGAAGCCGATGACGTCGGCGAGGCGCGGATAGGTTTTCTCGTTGTTGTGGGTGGAGCCCATGCCGCCGCCGACGGCGACGTTGAAGCCGGCGAGTTTGCCGTCCTCGACAATCGCGATGAATGACAGGCAGTTGGCGAAGATGTCCACGTCGTTGGACGGCGGCACGGCGATGGTGATCTTGAATTTGCGCGGCAGATAGGTTTTGCCGTAGATCGGTTCGACCTCCTCTTCCGAGCTTTCGATCTTTTCGCCATCGAGCCAGATTTCATGATAGGCGCGGGTTTGCGGCGTGAGATGATCCGAGATGGCCTGGGCCACCTTGAGCACCCCGGCATGCACCTCGGAGAGATGCGGGTTCGGATTGCACATCACGTTGCGGTTCACGTCACCGCAGGCGGCGATGGTGTCGAGCGCGGCCTGGTTGATCTCCCTGATGGTGCGCTTGAGGTTGCCCTTGATGACGCCGTGAAACTGGAAGGCCTGGCGGGTGGTGAGCTTGATGGTGCCGTTGGCGAACCGCGTGGCCAGGCGGTCGGTCTCCAACCACTGCGCGGGCGTGGCCACGCCGCCGGGAACCCGGATGCGGATCATGAACGAGTAGGCTTTTTCCAGCTTGTGCTTGCGGCGATCCGCGCGCAGATCGCGGTCGTCCTGCTGATAGGTGCCGTGGAACTTGAGCAACTGCTGGTCATCCTCGGACATCGCGCCGGTGGAGGAGTCGGCAAGTCCGTCGAGGATGGTGCCGCGCAGGTAGTTGCTGGCGGTCTTGATGTATTCGTTGGCGGAGAGTTTCTTTTCTTCGGACATGGTGGTTTTAGGGAAGTGATCAGTGGGAAGTGATCAGTGAGCAGTGAGCATTGGGCAGTGAGCGGTGACTATCTTCTCTGATCACTGCTCACTGATCACTCGGCACTTCAATAAACATCGCGTTGGTAGCGTTTGGATTTCCTGAGGTCTTCGACGTAGGATTCGGCGGCTTCGCGGGATTTGGAGCCTTCGGTTTGGACAATGGAAACGAGAGCCTCGTGGACATCGGCGGCCATGCGCGTGGCGTCGCCGCAGACGTAGAAGTGCGCGCCCTCCTCCAGCCAGGCGTAGAGATCGCGGGCACGTTGCATCATGCGGTGCTGGACGTAGATTTTCTCCGGCTGGTCGCGCGAGAAGGCGACGTCAAGGCGGCTGAGCGCGCCGCTCTTGAGATGGTCCTGCCACTCGAGTTGATAGAGGAAGTCGTAGAGGTAGTGCTGGTCGCCCATGAAGAGCCAGTTTCTGCCGCTGGCACCGAGTGCGGCGCGGTGTTCGACGAATGCGCGGAACGGCGCGATGCCGGTGCCCGGGCCGATCATGATGACGGGCGCGGATCCGTCGGCGGGGAGGCGGAAGTTTTTGTTAGGCTGGACGAATACCGGAACCTTGTCGCCGGGTTTCACCAGATCCGCGAGATAGGTGGAGCACACGCCCTTGCGCTGGCGGCCATGGGCCTGGTAGCGCACGGCGGCGACGGTGAGATGCACTTCATCGGGATGCAGGAGCGGGCTGGAGGCGATGGAATAGAGCCGCGGCGGCAGCTTGCGGAAAATCCCGGCCAGCGCGTCGGCGGGCAGGCCGTTGGGGGCGAATTCCTCGATGGCATCGACGATCTCACGACCGTGCAGGTACATCTTGAGCCGGTCCTTGGAATCCTCGGCCAGCAGGGCATGGAGCGGCGCGGACTCGGTGGCATCAGCCAGCTTGGTGAGCACGGCACGCGAGAGCGCGGTGATGTCGAGGTCCTCGCCCAGCGCATCCGCCAGCCTGCGGTGGGCGGATGACTTGGTGATGATTTCCTCTTCGCCGCTGAGTTTGGCGGCATCCAGCACGGCCCGCACCACGTCCGGCGCGTTGCGCGGCACCACCGCGAGCGCGTCGCCGGGTTCATAGCACATGCCGGATCCGGCCAACGAAAACCCGAAGTGCAGCGTCTCCTTGTCCGATCCCCTGCCATTGAGCAAAACCGACTCCAACAAGGTGGCGGGATACGGGTTTTTCTTGCCGAAGCCGAAGGCCGCAGGGACGGCGGCAGCGGAACCCTGTGCGGCGACCGGCATGGTGGGAGCCAGCGCGGTGAGCGCGCGGTCCAGCCATCCGCAGAAGTCCTGTTCGTAATCCACATCACAATCCTGGCGGCCCGCCACGCGGGTGGCGCCGAGCGCCTGCAGGCGCGCGTCGATCTCCCGGCCAGTCTGGCAGAATTTCTCATACGACGTGTCGCCCAGCGCGCAGACCGAGAATCGAAGGTCCTTGAGCGCGAGTTCTGCGGACATCAGGTCATGGTGATAGGTCGTGGCCGTCTCAGGCGGCTCGCCGTCACCCCAGGTGGAGACGATCACCAGAAGATTGGCCGCTTGCGTGAGTTCCGAAGGACTGCTCTCGGCCATGTTTGTCATGGAGGCTTGGAATCCCCGTTTTTTGGCTTCCTTGACGGCGCGGTCGGCGAGCGTCTCGGAATTTCCGGATTCCGTGCCGAAGAGCACGAGCAACTTGCCGGCCGGTGGCGGGGCAAGGCTTGCGGCAGGAGCTGCGGCGGATGCGGCAAGGTAGCCACTCAACCAGCCTGCCTGCACCGGTGCGAAATCCGGCAGCAGCGAATCCAGAATCCGCCGCTGGTCCGGTGTGAAGGGTGCGTGCTCGGGAAGCATAAACCTTAGTTATTTGATATTGATTATGAGGTTTCGACCGCAAAGTGTGCCCGAATCCGCCGTTGGGCAATCATTTTCTGAGGAATTTTGGGTGATTCCGCAGATTTGAAAAATCCGTGCAGCAGCCAGAGGTTCAGCTACTTGGGAAATGGGGCGGCGCGGAAGCGTTCATGTTGGCGTCGCAGCATGATGTCCTCCGGGGTGAAATTGATAGCGAGATTCGACCATTCGAGCGCCTTGTCGCGTTGGCCCCTGGCAAAAAGGATTTCAGCCATGGTGTCGAGGTAGGCGGATTGCCGCGGTCGCAGTTCCAGCGCCCTGCGGACATGGCGTTCGGCGGCATCGAGTTCCCGCAGGGCGCGGGAGGCGAACCACGCGGCGGTGTTGCGGACGTTGTCGGCATCCGGAAAACGCCGGATGACGACTTCGAATTCGCGCCATGATTCACGGAACCAGGCGTCGTGTTGTTTGATGAGCCCCGCCTCGCGGAGGGCCGGGAAGAAGAAGTCCGCGAGGGAGCCGTCGCTGGAAAAGTTGTGATGGCACTGCTCCAGCAAGGCCAGCGAGCGGGCGCGGTTTTGAGCGAGTCCGGCCAAGGCGCGCGCGGTGTCGGATTGCAGGCGGAAGCGCATCAGCGGCAGATGGCTGGCATAGAGGAAATCGGAGCCGACGTATTGGAGCGCCAGCAATTCGGAGAGCGCGGCGGTTTCGCGCCATTGGCGGGACTCCAGCATCTGATCGGTGTGGAATTTGAGCGCGTTGGCAAAGTCGTCGCTCTGGTTGGCGGATTGGATGACGGAGCGCCGCCACCAGTCGCCGGCCCTCTGATAGTCGCGGCCGTAGGCATAACCGTTGGCGATGCGGAAAGCGGTCTCGGCGTTGCCGAGTGCGAGTTTGTCCACCCATTCGTCGTGCCGCGCGGCCTCTTTCTCGCGGCCGGCCATGCGCAGGGTGGCCGCGGCATAGGCATGCAGATCCGCGCCGATTCCCTGCCCGGCTTCCTTCATCACGGTCATTTGTTTCAAAACCAGCGCGGCTGCGTCATCCCAGCGATCCAATGCGGAAAACTGATAGAGCAACTGGCCGAAGAAAATCCGGTCTTTGCCCTCCGGATCGAGCTTTTCCCATGCCCGCATCGCGACGGCGACATCGCCTGCGCCGCTTTGTGACGCCATCTCATAAATCCGCCCGGCCAGGGCCTGACGCTCGCCGGGTGGCGCGGCATCAACCGCCTTCCAGAGGAGCGGCAGCCATTTCCCGCGGATGTCCGCCGGATCCGGGCAGATGGCGAACAAGGCCAGCAACGCATCCAGGCGCTCCTCGCGCGTGGCCTTGGGCTGGATTTCACCCAGCCAGTTCCACCATGCCGTGACCTGGTCGTCATCGCCGAATGCCGCGGTCACCACCACATCCCAGCGTGCCTCGTCCCCGCCCGCCCAGCGCCGGGCCACCTCGCGCGCCACGCGGGGCGCGCCGGTCTCCCCGAAGAGTCTGGAGAGAGCTTCCGCAAACCGGTCGCCATCGCTCTCGGCAAGTGCCGCCATCGGCTCGCCGAATGCCTCGAGGGCTTGCGCATGCAGGCCTCTCCGCTCCATGAAATTCGCGAGCGCCCACAGTCTTGATTCGTCGTCGGAAACCCCGTGCTGGTCCTCGATGTCGATATCCAGCGCCAATTTGAAATGCTTGGCGACCCATGCCTTGTAATCCGGTTTTTCCGGATCGAGACCGAGCGCCTGCAACGCCTCCGGGATACGCTCCAGCGCGTCGAAATGAACGAACGCGGCCAGCGGCTGGGATTTCGCCATCGCCTGTCCGGCCATTTCGGCCTCACCTAACAGAAACAACGCCCCATTTGCCGCGCCGCTCTCGCCGGGATCGCGCGAAACGAGCGCGCGCTTCAGGACGTCCAGATCCGCGGGACGGATTTTCTCGTCCTGCCAGCGCTTGATGGCGATGCGCGCGTAGGCAGCCCGCAGCGGATTGTCCTCGTCGCTCTCCAGGCCCAGGCGCAGTGCGGGCAGCGGATCCCCGGCCATCGCGGACAGGACCGCGGCGCGCCCCGGATCACCGGCGGCCAGCGCCTCGTCGCGCGCGGCGGTTAGATTGCCGGCGGCACCCTGCAGGGCCAGGCGCCAGGCGGCCCCCTTCGGGCCCTTGATTTCCTTCGCCCGCTCCAGTTCGGCCTCCAGCGTGCCATGGCTGCGGTGGAACTCCGCCAAGGCGCGCAAACCCGCCGCGTTGGCCGGTGCCAGCTCGAGAAACTCCCGCGCCGCGGCGTCATCGCCCTGCTCGATGCGCTCCCGCGCCGCGATGAGCGCCACCCCGCTCATGATCGATTCCATCCGCTCGCGCACCCCGGCGTCGGTTTCCGCCGCATAGAGCTTGAGCATTTGCCGCCATGCGCGTTTGCCGCGCATTTTCCCCATCAGTGACAATTTCTCCGCCGGCGACGCCACCGCGTAGCGCTCGACCAGCGAGATCACCGAGGCGTCGGTATCCGGCGTGATGTGCAGTTGGATCTTGCGGACAATGTCGCGGGCGCGGATCGCTTGTTCCGGATTGGCCGAGGAAGCCGCCGCCTCCAGTGCGGGCAGTGCGGCCTCGCCGAGTCCCCACAGCGCGAGACTGGCGCGCTCGCGGACTTGGAAACTCTCGTCGGCGAGCTGCCTCACCCATTGCGCGACCTCCGCCGCGGGTTTGTCCTCCGCATGCGACAGGGACACGGCCGCAAGCCACGCGGGGAAGAGCAGTCGATGAAGCTTCATGCGATTGGGAAAACGTCGGTAAATCGTGGCATCATTCAATTTCAATGGAGGAACGGCGGCTTGGTCACGCCGCGAAACTTTCACCACAGGAACAAGTGACCACGGCATTCGGATTCCCCACCTTGAAGCCGCCCTGCTGCAAGTCGTCGGAAAAATCCAGTTCGCTGCCCGTGACGAAAAGCGCGCTCTTGGGATCGATCACCACGTTGACGCCGTTGCTGGGCACCAGGATGTCGCGATCGCGCGGGCCGTCCACCAGATCCATCTTGTATTGCAGGCCGGAGCATCCGCCGCCGACCACCGCGATGCGCAGCGCGCCCTGCGGCCGCCCCTGGCGCTCCAACAGGCCCCGCAGGTGGGACGACGCGCCATCGAGCACCCGTACCAGTTTCTCGTTGCCGATCTTGTAATTCACCACCGCCGCCGACATGCGCGCAACCTGCATCCGCACCGGCGATCCGTCAATCCCCTGCTGCCGCCATCATGCGAAGGCGGGCCGCTCACTCCGGCGGCATGACGCGCGCGCGATCACGGCCAAAGCGGATCCATTTTTCCAGCTCGACCGCAACCAGGCAAAACAGGGCCACCGACAGGATCATGCCCCAGGTTTTCAACTCAAGCGGGGTGGTTTGGAACAGGCGGTTCATGACCGGCGCGTAGGTGAAGAAGATCTGCGCCGCGATCATGCCGAGAGCGCCGAGCAGGGCGAGACGGTTGGAAAACAAGCCGATGGAGAACAACGAGCGGTTGAGCGAGCGGCAACTGAAGAGATAGGCGGTCTCCACCATCACAATGGTGTTGCTGACGGCGGTGCGGGCCTCGCTCACCGTCTCGCCCAGCCGGTTGATCTCGTGGTGGAGCAACCAGAACGAGCCGCCGACGATGATCAGCGAGACCAGACCGGTGCGCATCAGGAGATGGAAGGTCAGCAGCGGGCGTGAGGGATCGCGCGGCGGGCGGTCCATCAGGCCTTTTTCCTTGGGCTCGAACACCAGCATGATGCCCAGGAAGATGGCGGTGGTCATGTTCACCCAGAGCAACTGCACCGGCAGCACCGGCAGCGTGATGCCGAACAGGATGGCGACCAGAATGATCGCCCCCTCGCCCAAATTGGTGGGCAGCGTCCAGACGATGAATTTCGTCAGGTTGTCGAAGACACCCCGCCCCTCCTCGACGGCCGCTTCGATGCTGGCGAAATTGTCGTCGGTGAGCACCATGTCGGCGGCACCTTTGGCCACGTCGGTGCCGGAAACGCCCATCGCCACACCAATGTCGGCCTGCTTCAGCGCGGGCGCGTCATTCACGCCATCGCCGGTCATCGCCACGATGTGGCCGCGGGATTGGAGGGCGCGCACCAGCCGCAGTTTCTGCTCCGGGGCGACGCGGGCAAACACTTCCGTCTCCTCCGCCACGGCGGGCAGGTCCGCGTCGCTGATTTTTTCCAACTCCAGCCCGCTGATGGCGTCCACCTCCGAGCCGGGGTCGGCCAGACCCACGCGCGCGGCGATCACGCGTGCCGTCACGGCATGATCGCCGGTGATCATTTTCACCTTGATGCCGGCACGGCGGCAATTGGCCACGGCGGCGACCGCCTCGGGACGGGGTGGATCGATCATGCCCTGCAGCCCGAGGAAGGTGAGCCCGCCGCGAACGTGCTCATGGTCGAGGGTTTCATGGTCGGCGGCGGTGTGCCGCCGGGCAAAGGCCAGCACTCTGAGGCCCTGCCCGGCCATCTCGTCAACCCAGCCGCGGATGGCGTCGGGCTGCAGTGGAGCGGTCAGGCCGTCCGGCCCCATGGCCTCGTCGCAGCGCTCCAGCAGGCGCTCCACCGCGCCGACTTTGTAAATGACGCGTTCAGCTCCGTCCACATGGTGGAGTGTGGCGCGGAACATGTGGCCGGACTCGAAGGGGATCATGTCAATGAGCGGCGCGTCGGCGGTGGTGTCGGCATGGATCAGCCCGGCCTTGGCCCCGGCCACCAGCAAGGCCGCCTCGGTGGGATCGCCCTGTGCGGCGTGCCGGCCGTCCTCGACAACGAGCCTTGAATCGTTGCACAACACGCCGGCGCGGAGGCACTCGATCAGGGCCGGATGGGCGGCGGGATCGATGGCTTTCCCCTCGGCGAGAATCTCACCCTCGGGTTCGTAGCCGCCGCCGGTGACTTCGTAGATTTTCCCGCCGGTGCGGATTTCCTGCACTGTCATCTGGTTCTCGGTGAGGGTGCCGGTTTTGTCCGAGCAAATGACGGTGGTGCTGCCGAGCGTCTCGACGGCGGGGAGTTTGCGAATGATCGCGCGGCGCCGGGCCATCCGGTTCACGCCGATGGCGAGCACGATCGTGACCGCAGCGGGAAGCCCCTCGGGGATGGCACCCACGGCGAGGGCCACGGCGGCCATGAACATGTCGATGGCGGGCTCTCCCCGCAGCACGCCCACGGCGAAGGTCAGCACCGCCAGACCGATGATGACCCACAACAGCAGGCGGCTGAACTGGGATATCTTCTTCGTGAGAGGCGTGGAAATCTCGACCGCTTCGGAGATGAGCCAGGCGATGCGCCCCGTTTCGGTCTTGTCGCCGGTGGCCCAGACGAGGCCTTCGGCTTGGCCGGCAGTGACGAGCGTGCCGGCGTAGGCCTGGTTTTTCCGATCGGCCAGAGCCAGATCATGTTCGAGCGGATCGGTGTGTTTGGAGACCGGCAGCGATTCGCCGGTCAGTGCCGATTCATCGCAGTGGAGATTCCTGGCCTCGAATAGCCTGAGGTCGGCGGGCACGCGATCGCCGGCTTGCAGCAACACCACATCGCCGGGCACGAGATCGGCGGAAGGCACCCGGAGCCTCTGGCCGCCGCGCCGCACGCTGGTCTCGGTGCGCACCATGCGGTTGAGGGCCTCGATCGCCTTTTCGGCTTTGCTCTCCTGCAGATAGCCGATGATCGCATTCACCAGCACCACGCCGAAGATGACGGAGCTATCGACCCACTCGTGGAGAAAAGCGGTGATCCCGCTCGCCACCAGCAGGATATAGACGAGCGGTTGGTTGAATTGGTGCAGGAAACGCAGCCACGCGGGCTTGCCGAGGACGCTCGTGACGGTGTTGGGACCGTAGTGTTTCAATCGGGCGGCGGCCTCGGCCGGCTCCAATCCATGACGCGGATCAGATCCCAGCAAGCGCGTGACTTCCGCCGTCTCCAGATGGTGCCACCTGGTTTCGTCGGAATCGGGGATCGGAGGCACTCCATTCATGGTTTTAACTACAGGATGACAGGAGTTGCGGCGTTCCGCAAGTCGGGGCGAACGCACGGCAAATCCGCGAAAAGCCGCCGCCCTTCATCGCGTATCAACCCCCACATGCGAACTTCCGTGCTGTTTCTGGCAATGGCGATCCACGCGCTCGCCTCATCCACGGACGACTTCATCGCCCGTGCGGGTGAAAAACACGGCGCGTTCGGTGAGAAAGCCGCGCGATTTCTCACCGAACACATGCCGGAGGCCGACAAGGAGAAGCTTTCCTCCGCCTTTCTAACCGAAAATCTCGACCTCGCCCTCAAGGCACGCGCCACCTTCCCGTGGGCGAAGGCAGTGCCCGAGGAGATTTTCCTCAACGACGTGCTGCCCTACGCCGTTTTCGACGAACCGCGCGATCCCTGGCGCGCCGGTTTTCTTGAGAAGGCCGCTCCGCTCGTCAAGGACGCCGGGACCGCATCCGAGGCCGCGCAAATCCTCAATCGCGAATTCTTCAAGCTCATCAACACCCACTACCATCCCGGGCGGCGGCGCACCAACCAGTCGCCCATGGAGTCCATCGAACAAGGCAAGGCCACCTGCACCGGCCTCTCGATCATCCTCGTCGCCGCCTGCCGTGCCGTCGGCATCCCCGCCCGCGCCGTGGGCACGCCGCTGTGGTGGGACCGCAGCGGCAACCACACCTGGGTCGAAATTTGGGATGGCGGCTGGCACTTCACCGGTGCCGACGAATCCAACCCGAAAGGCCTGAACCACGCGTGGTTCGTCGAAAACGCCTCGAAAGCCGACGAAAACAACCCGGTCCATTCGATCTATGCGACTTCATGGAAGAAGGACCAAGGCATCTTCCCCATGGTCTGGTCGCCGCGCGACCGCAGCGTCGGCGGCATCAATGTCACCGCCCGCTACCGCGCGAAAACCGCCCCCGCAATCACCACCATCGGCGTCCGTATCTTCGAGGGCGGGGACCGGCTTGCCATCAAGGGCACACTCACCACCGCCGCCGGATTTCCACTCGGCGATTTCGAAACCAAGGCCGGCACCGCCGACCTCAATGACACGCCCCGGCTCGTCGTCACGCCCGGAGAAGCCTACCGCCTGCGCTTCATCATCGATGGCAGGGAACAAGAGACCGATGCATTCGTCATCGACAACCCGAACATCCGTGACGTCCGCGCCGCCGACCTCCGGCCGGTTCCGCCATTGGATGATGATTCCATTCCACTCTCGAAGGATCTCGCCCCGCGCGCCGTGCGGCTCGCTTACGAGAGCATCGTCGCTTCACAAAAGGAAAAACGCGCCGCCGAGCTAGATGCCAAATCCATCACCCTCGGCGACAAGACGCTGCGCTGGATGGAAAAAACCTTCGGCAAAGCCCCGGCCGCGGGCCGCTCGCTGTGGATCTCGATGCACGGCGGCGGAGAAGCTCCCGCCCGCATCAACACCCAACAATGGTTCAACCAAATCCAACTCTATCAACCGGAGGAAGGCATTTACGTCGCGCCGCGCGCACCCACCGACACCTGGAACATGTGGCACCAGGAGCACATCGACCCCATGTTCTCCCGCCTCATCGAAAACATGGTCGCGCTGCGCGGAGTGGATCCTGACAAAGTGTATCTGATGGGATACTCCGCCGGCGGCGATGGCGTGTGGCAGCTCGCCCCGCGCATGGCGGACCGTTTCGCCGCCGCCGCAATGATGGCCGGGCATCCCAACGAATCCTCGCTTCTCGGCCTGCGCAACCTGCCCTTCGCCATCTTCATGGGTGAAAACGACGCCGCCCACCAACGCAACACCGTGGCCCGCGGGAAATCCGCCGAACTCGCCGAACTCCAAAAAGCGGATCCCGGCGGATACGTCCACCTCTCCCGCATCTACCCCGGTCTTCCCCACTGGATGAACCGCAAGGACGCCGAAGCCGTGCCGTGGATGGCGAAGTTCACCCGCAACCCGTGGCCGGAGAAAATCGTCTGGTTCCAGGATGATGTCACCCACCACCGCTTCTACTGGCTGCAACTGCCGGACGGCACCGCACAAAAAGGCCGGCAGATCATCGCGAGGCTCGATGGCCGCACCATCCGCATCGACGGCGATGTGCCGCCTGGAACCAAACTCCTGCTCTCTGACGACCTTCTCAATCTGGATGAACCCGTCGGGATTTCCGTCAACGGACAAGAAACCCAAACACACAAACCGGTCCGCAATCTCAAGACCATCCGCGAGGCGCTGGAGCAGCGGCTCGACCCCGCCGCCACTCCGACTGCGGTGATCGCTTGTCCATAAATCACGGCGCGCGGACTTCAGTCCGCAGCCAGGCTTCCATGCGCTGGCATTTCACAGCGGCCTTGCCCTTGCTCGCTCAAAAAAACAACGGACCGCCTGGTTCACAAGCGGTCCGCCGGAAAAAATTCCTGACAGCGGGGTTCTCAAGCCTCTTCGCCGGCATCAACGGCCGGCGTGGCCTCGACCACTGGCTCGACGGCCGCTTCCGCCACCGCTTCGGCCACCGGTTCCTGAACCGCGGCCGCCACCTTCTTGGCGGCCTTTTTGGCCGGGGCCTTTTTGGCGGCCGCCTTCTTGGCGGGGGCTTTCCTGGCGGCTGGCGCGGCCTCCTTCTTCACAGAGGGCTTCTTGACGATGCCTCCCAGTTTCGACAGCTCTTTTTTGCGCTTCAGATAATCCGCACGACGGCGGCGCTTGATGACTTTGTTTGATTGTTGGCCCATAATTGCTGGCCCTTGGCTAGGGACTCCCCCCCACCGGATCAAGCGAAATTCGATCAATGCGGCCGGCGGATTGCCCGGTGCTATTCCCGGAACCACTCATCCGGCCCCGCGGGTGGCGGCACCGGCTGGCTGAAGATACTCTCCGCGGGCGGGATCGAGAGCATTTTTTCCAGGGATTCCAGCGCCGCGGATACGCCGAATACCGGAAACCGCTCGCGAGTCCGCAGCCAGTGGCCGCTGAGCGCTTCGTAGGCTTTTTCTGCAGAACCGAACAACTCAATGGCCCGCCCGGCCACATCCATCCCGGGGTTTTCCCAAGCCTCCAGCACGAACAACAGCACGAGCAGCGTGGGCGTGCGGTTCTGCGCGCCCTCGGCATGAAGCTTGCGGGCGAGTGCCAGCGCCTCCGCCTCGCGGCCCTCCACCCGGGCCAGCGCATACAGCCACGCGCGCCGCACATAGCCGAGCGCGTGGCCGGTCTCATAAGAGCGCCGGTAGGCATCTGCCGCGGCGGCAAAGGTCTCGTTCGGGTCGCGGAAGGCTTGGATCTTGTTGGCGTCGGAAAGCAGGAAACCGAGATTGGCCAGCATGCTCCAGTCATCGGGATTGTTGCGGATGCCGCGTTCGAGAAACGCCCGGCCCCTGAGGATCGACGAGCGCCATGCCTCGCGGCGCCGCAGCGGCGGCAGCTTGGAATCGTTGAGATAATACGACGCGGCGTTGTATGCCATGTGCCACGAACCGGTTTCCCAGTAATAGCGGGTGCGCGGCGCGAGGTCCACGATCATGCCATAAGTGCCCGCGACGTCGTCCCACCGTTGTTCGGTGAAAAACGTGAAGGCGCGCAGGTTGAGGAAAGTGGCCACCAGCGTGCGCAGGCCGCCGAGCGCCACCGCGGAACTCGTCTGGCCGATCTTGTCGCGGGTGCCGATTTCCAACGGCGGCGGAAACAACCCGGCCGCGCGCAATTCGCGGCTCAGACCCGCCTCAAACGGCATGCGCGCCGCACCGAAGGCCAGCAGCGCGACCACCAGGACCGTGTTTTTCAACCAGGGTTTCACGGTGTTAGAATTCCTTGTCGGAGAAGACGAACCACGAGGCGATGGTGAAGAACAGCGCGTAGTAGAGCGACACCAGCGCGAGCTTGCCCATGGTCAGCAGGGGCAGCGCCTGGCCCTCGATCACCGCGTCAATCACATTGAAGAGCTGGAAATCCGGCAGCACCAGCGAGAGCAGCAGCGAGGCGAGCCGCGCGAACAGCCCCTCCCCCGCCTGGCCGCTGTGCAGATAGATGTCGCGCGCGTCGGCCTGGAAATGGCCGATGAAATACACCAGGAAACTCACGATCGTGGTGAACAGCGTGCTCGATGAGAACGTGGAGATCAGCAGCGCCAGCGAGGCCATGATCACGGCGCGCAGGAACACCGCGAGCACCGCGCCCTGCAGCGCGGCGTTCGGCCCGCTGGCCAGGGTGTCCGCACGCAGCGAATCGATCGCGTCCTGCGGCCAGCCCATCGCCTTGGCCATTTCCGCCTGCTGCGCCACCACCATCGTCGTGCGGATCTGCAGCACCGCCACCATCAGCAGGTCCATCAGCGCCAGCGAGACGAACACCAGCAGCAGCACGCCTAACAATTTTCCCGCCAGATAGTCGATGCGCGGCACGGGCTTGGCGAGGATGGTGTAAAGCGTGCGGTCCTCCACGTCCTTGGGCAGCAACAGCGCGGTGGCCACGATCGACAACACCACCGAGAAGAGCGTCATCGCACCCAACGACCAGCTCTTGATCGAGCGCAGCACGCTCGCCCCCACCGATTCCGGCCCCTCGTGCTGCGGCAGGTCGAAGAAATTGCTGGCGATGGCGATCACCGCGAAGATGCCCATGAAGTAAAACACCTTCATGCGCACCAGCTGCGTGAACGTGTGCGTGGCGATCGTCAGGATGCGGCTGGCGTTCGAACCTTGCATCGGAATGGAGGCGGGCGTGCTCATTCTTCTTCTTCGCGGATTTCACGCAGGAACAACCGTTCCAGCGTGGTGCGGGGTTTGCCGGTGCGCACGATCGACGCCCCCGGTGATTTGGAGACAAGATCGCCGATTTGTGCCAGCAGCTCGGGCGTGGCGTCCTTCAGCACGATGTCGGTCTGGTCCTCGATGGAAATCAAATCCTCCAGCCGCCCCTCGCGGATCATCCGGCCGCGGAAAATGATGCCGACGTGGTCGCATACCTCCTGCACCTGCTCCAACAAATGCGAGCACAGGAACACCGTGATGCCGCGCTCGCGCAGCTTGAGAATCAGGTCGCGGATCTGCCGCGACCCCACCGGGTCCACCCCGGCGGTCGGTTCGTCGAGAATGACCAGCCGCGGCTCTTGGATCAGCGCCTGCGCCAGCCCGATGCGCTGGAGCATGCCCTTGGAATAGCCGCCGATGCGGCGGTCGCGCGCTCCTTCGAGATCCACGAGCGCCAGCAGTTCGTTGACGCGTTGCGTGAGGATTTTCCCGCCGATGCCGCAGAGCCTGCCATAGAACCGCAGGGTTTCCGCGCCGCTGAGGTGTTTGTAGAAGTAGGGATTCTCCGGCAGGAAACCCACCTCGTTGCGGGAATCCACTTTCAGCGAGTCCTTGCCGAAGATCGCGCAGTTTCCCGAAGTGGGCGCCACCAGGCCGAGCAGCGCCTTCATGGTGGTGGATTTGCCGGAACCGTTCGGCCCGATCAACCCGTACACCTCGCCCGGCATGATGCGGATCGACACCCCATCCACGGCGCGCAACGGCTTGCGGCGGAAGGACGTCTTGAAGTCCTTCACCAAGTCACGGATTTCAACAGCGGGCGGATTCTCGGCCATCGGCGGGCGGAACATGACCGATCGCGGCACCGGAGTCAACCGAGCGGAAAAGACCCCGTGCAAGCCGCTTGCAGCGTGCGGATTTGCCACTAGTTTCCCCATGATTCCGGTGCATGCATCCTTCCAGATCCAAGATTCAACAGGCCGTCCTGTGCGTTGCGCTCGCCATGGCAACGGCCGCGGCCGACTGGCGCGATGACATCGGATTCACGCGCTTGCAAACAATCGCCGGCGCGGAATTGCCGGTCTCCCCTTCCCCGGGACTGACTCAAGTGGAGGCCTTCGATGCCAACAACAACTACACACCGGACATCACCAGCCCGCTGTTTGCCGGCAAGACCTTCACCGTCAAATCAGGTGCCAGCGGCACCAGCGGTCATGCCAGCAAGGTGGCCGTCAATTTCTACGCCGCCACCAGCCAACTGCCCGGCATTGCCGCGGTGGACCTCTACAATGCGGACGACTGGCTTGGCGCGGGTTTTCTGAAACGCAAGACGCTGGACCTTCCCGGCACTGAATTCCGCGCGGTGCAGAACCACAGTTGGATCAGCACCGGAATGGAGAGTGCCGACGCCGCCGAAGCCAACCACCGCCTCGACTACGCCATCCAAAATCAGGGATTCATCTGCGTCGTCGGACAAAACAACGATGCCTCCAATCCCCTGCCCCAGTTGCTCGGACAAGGCTATCACTCGATCTCGGTCGGCCGCTCCGACGGCCAGCACAGCGCCGGGTTCACCACTCTGGATGGCCCCGGCCGCATCAAGCCGGACCTCGTCGCGCCGAGCGCTTTCCCCGATGACCGAACCAGTTGGACCACGCCGATGGTCGCCGGCGCGGCCGGTTTGCTGCATGCGAAACTTGCCGCCGCCCCCTACTCTCTAACAGGTGCCAACCTCCCGCGCGTGGTGAAGGCCCTGCTGATGGCAGGCGCAAGAAAGGACAATCTCGCGAGCTGGTCCAACACCAGCAGCCGCCCGCTCGACCTGCGCTATGGCGCGGGCAACCTCAATGTGCACCACGCCTATCTCGCGCTGCGGGCGGGCAGCGCCGCCGCATCCAGCAGCATTTCCCACGGCATCCGCGGCTGGGCCGCCGAGTCGGTCGGCGCCAACAGCTCCAAGACGTGGTTTTTCACCATTCCAGCCGGCGCGCCCGCCACCCCGTTCTGCGCGGCACTCGCCTGGCATCGCGTGGTGACCACCAGCACCAGCGGCGGCCGCAACCAGACGCGCACCTGGGACTCCACTCTGGCCGATCTCGACCTGCGCCTCTATCAGGCCAACGGCTTCACCCTTGGCAGCGAAATCGCCGCCAGCCTCAGCGCGGTGGACAACGTGGAACTCATCCATCAACCGGCCCTGCCACCCGGCAGCTACGCCATCGAGGTGCAGAACACCTCCGGCACCGCCACCGATATCGCCCTCGCATGGCATAGCCTGCCGCCCGTCTCCATCGCCGCCACCCAGCCGCTCGCGAGTGAAATCGACGGCCGGCAGGCAATCATCACCCTCATCCGCGGCGGGGACACCACGTTGCCGCTCCAAGTGCCGCTCAGCATCGGCGGCAGCGCCGTCGCCGGCGTCCACTATCAGCCATTGCCCGCCACTGTCACCATTCCCGCCGGGCAATCCTCCCTCGCAATCCATGTCACACCGATCGCCGACTCGCTCGCCCAAGGCGACCGCAGCGTGACCGTCGCCGTCGCCGCCGACTTCGCACTCGTCCGCAACCCCGCCCAAGCCGCGGTCGTCACCATCCACGACAAACCCTTCGATGCCTGGCGTTTCACTCATTTCTCCCCCACCGAACTCGCCAACCCGGCCATCAGCGGGGAAAACGCCGATCCCGACGGCGACGACCTAGACAACCTGATCGAATACGCGCTGGGTCTGCCGCCCGAATCACCCAGCAGTGCGCCAGCGGCAATGATCGATCCGGACGGTCACCTGGCGATATCCGGCACCCGCAACCCGGATGCCGAGGACATCACGTGGCATGCCCAGGTCTCCGGCAATCTGACCACCTGGGCTCCCGCCCAAATCCTCCTCACGGCTGAAAACTTCACTGCCCGCGATCCCATTCCGATAGATGACGCGGACCACCGCTTCATCCGCCTCAAGATCACCCGTCCGTGATCCGCCCGATGATTCCGCTTGATCCGCCCATGGCACATCCGTAGAAAGCCGCTGTTCCCAACAGACAAGCCGCTGTAGCTCAGGGGTAGAGCAGCTCATTCGTAATGGGTTTTTGAGGTTTGTCCGCAGCCGCAACTCATTCAAAATTAGTGCGGCTTTTGCAAGCAGGTTGCGTTTCGCAAGATAGGCGTTGACTCGAAAGCGCAATAGTGCATTTATTACGGCATGCCCCGCCGTCCCTCATTCGAAGTGAGCTGTCCAAAGGAAGGCACCTTCCTTGTCCATGTCCCCGCCTCCTTGTCCATGCTGGGCAAGCTCGAAAGGCGCACGTTCAAGGACGCCAAGGACGCTGAAAAATTCGCCGCCAAACTCCGCACCCAGTATCACCGTGGAATCCGTGGTGGAGTGGTGGACGCTGGCACCGCACACAACACCGTCGCCGCCGAGAAGGCTCTCGCGGATGCCGGGTTGAACGTGTCGGTCATTGAAGCCGTCCGCGCCTACATCGATGCCCGCGCCGTCCTCGATCCCCACAAGGCCAGCCTCCCGGCTGTGATGAAGACATGGGCGGATGCTCGCAAGGCTCGTGGTGATGATCGGACTTTTAATGAGGCCGCGCTCGCCTTCATCACCGAGAAGGAAATGGGATGGTCTGACCGCTACCGCAGGAACATCGATCAAACGATGAGGTCTCTCCCGGAATGGTTCAAGGTGATGAAGCTCCCGGATATCGATGATCGGGTGATGCTCCGCGCCACG
>JALOUA010000239.1 GCA_025457625.1 Akkermansiaceae bacterium | reverse complement strand
TAATAGTTTGCAACAAAGTTGTAGCCGATGCCATCGTAGGTGAGCGCGACTTTTTGCCCCTGCGCGAGGTTGCCGAAAGTCCCTTGGATGAAAGGCAATCCGGTGTTGTTGACCACGGTCAGATTCGTCCCGACATCCGGAGCGAAGTTGAGCGTGAAGTTCACCGTGTTTCCGGTGGCCGTGTAGGAGGCGGCGGTGAGCGGCACTGCGGTGGCGGAGTTCCAAGTGGCATTTACCACCGCGGCCCGGGCGGAGAGCAGGAACAAGGGCAGGGCGACAACAATGGCCCGGAGGGTGTTGATAAATTTCATAGCACGGACGTCTTTGGTTTGCATCGTGTTAACGATTAGCCGGTTCGCTGTCACGCTTCGTCTGATGGAACATGGATCGAATGGCAGGAATCGGCATGGAAATGAGATGGAATGCCCAGTGTTCCCTGTTCGGGCAGGGACACGAGAAGGCGAAAAACGGGATTCCCCACCCGGCTAAAACCTTCTAGCGTCCGCCCATGCTTCTCGAACGCATTTCCATCAAAGGTCTGCTTTCCTTCTGTCCCGAGGGAATCGACCTGCCGATGCGGCCTCTGAATGTCCTGATTGGTCCGAAGGGCTCGGGGAAAAGCCATCTCGTCAAACCCCTGCCCGCTTTCATCCCCGCCGCCGGGCCGGAGGAGGACTGATTTCCTCTTGAGATACCCTCAATCATCCTTGTAAATCAAAAACAAAACTTTTAAAATGCAAGGATGATTCAACGAAGCGTCCAGCATGAAGTGGAGCAGGCGCTGGCCCGGCAGGCGGCCGTCGCCTTGATCGGGCCGCGGCAGGTGGGCAAGACGACACTGGCGCATGCGGTGGCGGCCGGACGTCCGAGTGTGTATCTGGATCTGGAAAACCCGACGGACCGGGCCAAGCTGGCGGAGCCGGAATTGTTTCTGGGGCGTCATGAGGACCGGTTGGTGATTTTGGACGAGATCCACCGGGTGCCCGAGCTCTTTTCCGCCTTGCGGGGCATCATTGACAAGGGGCGCCGGGAGGGTCGGCGAACCGGGAGGTTCCTCATGCTGGGCTCCGCAGCCATCGAGTTGATGCGCCAGAGCGAGACCTTGGCGGGACGGATCGCCTACGTGGACATGGGACCGTTGAGCATGCTGGAGACCGGCCCGGAAACTAGGGACACGCTCTGGCTGCGCGGTGGTTTTCCCGACAGCTACCTTGCGGCGGATGATGCGGAGAGTCTTGCGCTGAGGCGGGATTTTATCCGCACCTACTTGGAGCGGGATGTTCCGATGTTCGGCCCGCGGATCCCGGCGGAAACCCTTGAACGGCTCTGGACCATGCTCGCCCATTGCCAAGGCAGCCTGCTCAACGCCTCGAAATTGGCTTCGGGCATCGGTGTGAGCGCGCCGACGGTCGGCAGCTACCTCGGTCTGCTCGTGGACCTGCTGCTGCTCCGGCGGCTGCCGCCGTTTCACCGGAATGTCGGCAAGCGACTCGTCAAATCGCCGAAGACCTATGTGCGCGACAGTGGGTTGTTGCATGCCTTGCTTGGCATCGGTGATTTCGATTCCTTGCTTGGCCACCCGGTCATCGGCGCGAGCTGGGAGGGTTTCGTGATTGATAACCTGATCGCCGCGGCTCCGGCCGGCACCAAAGCGGGTTTTTATCGCACGGCGGCGGGTGCGGAAATCGATCTGGTGCTTGAACTCGGCGCGAAGCACGGAGTGTGGGCTGTCGAGATCAAGCGGAGTGCCACACCCGGTCTGCAAAAGGGCAACCACCATGCTCTCGCCGACATCGCTCCGCGCCGGTCGTTTTATGTGCACGGCGGAACCGACCGCTTCCCCATGACCGCCCACACGGAAGCCATCAGCCTTCACGAACTCGCCGCCGAACTTGCCGAACTTGGGTAAGTGAACGATTGCGCGTCTTCCCGCTGCCCACCAACCTCGTCAAACCCCTGCCCGCTTTCATCCCCGCCGCCGTGCCGGAGGAGGACTGATTTGCGGCTTCGTCGAAGCAGCGATGCGGCCGCATTATCCGTTTGCCGCCATGCCCGGAACTTCCTATGGGTGATGAATGCGGATGATGATTGCATACCCGGCCCGCTGCGGATTGGCGCTGGCCGCGGGTGCCTGTTATTCGCTCGCTTTTCCGCCGCTTGGCCACGGCTGGCTGGTGGTGCCGGGACTGGCGGGTTTGTTGCTTGCCTTGAATGGCCTGCACGGGACGAGGGCGCGGGCAGTCGGTTTCCTCCACGGGATGGCTGCTTATGGCATCGGCTTGTCCTGGTTATATGAAATCTTCGGCATCTTGGTGGTCGTGTTGTGCTGTGTGCTGGCGGCCTTCACGGCCTTGTTTGCGGAAATGCAGTCCCGCGCGGCGGGCGCCGGCATCAGTGGCTGGGAATTCGCGCTTTTCACGGCGGTGAACTGGGGCGGCTGGGAATTCATCCGCGCCGAGTTGTTTCCGTTGAGATTTCCGTGGATGACACCGGGTCTGGCCATCGGACCCAACGCGCTACTGCCATGGATCGGAGTCTATGGCGTCGGGGTTTTGATCGTTTTTGCCGTGGCCTTGCTGGCGCACGGCGCATGGAAAAGGTCCGCGGTCCTGTTCGTGCTGCTGGTGTGGATGATAAAACTGCCATCCGCGCATCAAGTGCCGGATGCTTCTGAGGAAGGAACCGTGAGCATCGCCGGGCTGCAGTTTGAAAACGTCACGATCGATGAGTTTCTCAAGGCGACATCCGCATTGCCCGGTGAGGTTCGATACGTGGTTTGGCCCGAGTATGCCGTGCCGTATGACATCCGCAAAAACCCGCGAGATTGGAAACTGGTGACGGCTCTGTGTCTGGATCGCGGGATCACACTGACCTTCGGCACGCAACGTCTTCACCGCGATGGCAATGCCTGGCGCAACATCGCCCTCACACTCGATGCCGGTGGCGTGCTCGGTGAACACGCCAAGGTGCACACCGTGCATTTCTTCGACGACGGCACGCCGGGTGATACGGCGCTTCCGGTCGGCACGCCGCATGGCAAGGTTGGCACGCCAATATGTTTCGATGGTGATTATGAGGGAATCGTTCGCCGCATGACCGCCGCCGGCGCGGAGCTGTTTGTCGTGCCCGTGATGGACGCCGCTCCATGGACCGCGCGCCAGCATGACCAGCATGCGGAGTTGTTCCGCATCCGTGCCGCCGAGAATGGGCGCTGGATGTTTGTCTGCGCTTCATCCGGCGTCTCGCAAATCATCGATCCAGCGGGTCAAGTGCATGCGCGGCTCGGTGCGTTGGAGCAGGGCGTGCTCGCCGGCCGGATCCGCCGGGAGAACCAAATGACGTTCTACACCCGCTACGGCTGGCTCACTCCATGGGGCGTGCTGGTTGTGGCGGGCGTGTGCTGGATCGGCCTTCTGCTGAAGCGCCGGAAACCGGCTCTTGCCGGAGGAGGATTGATTTGCGGCTTCGTCGAAGCAGCAATGCGCCCGCATCGATAAAATATTTACCGCCAGTCTGATAAGTTGCCGACAGGCGGGGCATCGGCTGATTCCGCTGAAAAAACAAAATGTATTCCCTTTCCCATTAAAAAGGGATACATTGCCCGTATGGCTGACACCTACACGATCAAAACCGCACAACAAAAGCTCTCGGCCTTGGTGGAGGAAGCGGCGGACCATCCCGTGACCATTACGAAGCAGGGACGCGCCGTGGCGGTCTTGGTTTCGATCGAACGGATGGAGGCCATTGGCGAAACGATGGAACTGCTGGCCGATCCGAACGCGATGTCCGCGATCCGCAAGCATCGTGAAGGCACGGCAAAATACCACGACGTTTCCGTACTCGACGAGCCATGATCACCGTCCGGATTCAGGATGAGGTGGTGGACTACCTTCGACGTTTGGCCCCGCAGCCGCGCCATGCGCTCCGCCAGGCCATCAAGGATCTGGCGCATGAAAAAGGCGACATCAAGGCGCTCACGGATGAACTGGAAGGTTTCTACCGCCTGCGGGTCGGCTCCCACCGGGTCGTTTTCGAATATCAAATCATCGCGGGCCGCCGGGTGATCACCTGCGTGTTCGCCGGTCCGCGCAAATGGATTTACGAGGTGTTCCAAAGCCGCTTGCTGGAGTGAGATGACCGCTCAATGGGGATCGGGAGAGGGTTTCACGGGCGTATTTTCCGCAAGGATCGTTCTTGGCGAGCGGGGGAGAGTGTCGCAGGCTGCCGGCCCCGCATGACGACCGTTTTGGAGACCATTGAAGGAGGCACGCGCTATCTGGAGAAGCGCGGAATCGAGGATGCGCGGCGCAACATGCAGATGCTGGTGGCGGGGCAGCTCGGTTGCTCGCGGATGGATCTCTACACGCAGTTCGACCGGCCGCTGGAGGAGACCGATCTCCTGCCGCTGCGCGAAGTTCTGAAAAAACGCGGTGAAGGCGTGCCCTTGCAGCATTTGCTGGGCAAGGTCTGGTTTCACAAACACGAGTTCAAGTGCGACGCCCGCGCGCTGATTCCGCGGCCGGAGACCGAAGAGCTGGCGGAGTGGATCCTCACATGGGAGCTGCCGGAAAACCAGCGTCTGCTCGACATGGGTTGCGGGACCGGCGTGCTGGGGCTGACGCTTGCCGCGGCAAGGGCGGCGTGGGACGTCATGCTGGCCGATGCCTCGCCGGACGCGCTGGCGCTGGCCCGGGAGAATGCGGAGCTCCTGCAAATCCCGAATGTCACCTTGGTCGAGAGCGATCTTTTCTCGGCCTTGCAGGGCGCGTTCGACGGCATCGTCGCCAACCTGCCCTACGTGCCGGAAGGCGAGCGTGCGACGATGTCCCGCGAGGTCCTGCACGATCCGGCGCTGGCGCTTTTCAGCGGCGCGGACGGGCTGGATCTGATCCGGCGCTTCATTCCGGAAGCGTTCCACCATCTCAAGCCCGGCGGCTGGCTGGTGATGGAGATCGGGCATGATCAGGCTTCACAGGTCGCCGGATTTCTCGAAGCCTCCGGTTTCACCGAGATCGCGGTGAAGAAGGATCTCTCCGGTGTCGCGCGGTTCCCGTGCGCCATGCGGCCGCTCTGAATTTCAAATATCAAATTTCAGATTTCAAATTTCTCTCATGGACAAACTCATCGTTCACGGCGGCGCCACCCTGCGGGGTGTGGTCAACATTTCCGGCTCGAAAAACGCGTCGCTGCCGATTCTCGCGGCCTCGCTTCTCACCGCCGAGCCCTGCATCATCCGGCGCGTGCCCGATGTCTCGGACACCAATTACATGATCCAGATCCTCAGCGCGATGGGGGCCGATGTCGAACGCTCGTCGGGCACGGTGCGCATCACTTGTGAGGAGATTTCCGACACCGCGCCTTACGAACTCGTGCGCCGCATGCGCGCCTCGATCTGCGTGATGGGTCCGCTGCTCGCGCGCATGGGCCGCGCG
>JALOUA010000238.1 GCA_025457625.1 Akkermansiaceae bacterium | reverse complement strand
GTGAATCGCCTGGCGATGCGTGCGGCGCTGGCGGTGGCGGCGGTGTATGGGTTTTTCCTGATTTTCGCGCAGTTTTCCTTCGTCGAACTGCTGCGCGGCGCGGGCATCGCGCCGGAGATGGAGAAGGCGCTGCTCGGCGCGATGGCGCTGGCGGGAGTCGCCGGGGGATTTCTAACAGCATGGCGGGGGGTTTCCCCGGGCTTGGCGCGGACCGCGTTGTTCGTGGCGGCGGTGGCGGCTGGACTGGCACCGTGGGTTTCCGGCATGGCGGGTTTCATGGCGGTCGCGTTGGCGACGGGCGCGGCGCTTGGCGTGGCGACGGTGTGTTTGTCCGCGCTGCTGCCGGCGTGGTGTGGCGTGGCCTGGGTGGGAGTCGGAACAGGGCTCGGTTATGCCTTCTGCAACGTGCCTGCGGTGTTCCTGCAAACGCCCGCCGGGCAGGCATGGATCGGCGCGGGACTGGCCATTGCAGGAGTGGCGGCGCTGCCTGCGGAAACGCAATGGAAACCGCAGGCGCAAACGAAAGTGTTTCCGTGGTGGGCGGCGGTGGCCCTGTTCACTGCGCTGGTATGGATGGATTCGGCGGCGTTTTTCATCATCCAGCATGCGGAGGATTTGAAATCGGCAACCTGGGGCGGGGCCATGCTTTGGCGCAACGCCGCCGTGCATCTGGCGCTGGCCTGCGTCGCGGGATGGTGGCTCGCCCGCGGCGGAGCGGGATCGCTGCCGGGCACGGCGTGGGTTCTGTTAGCCGTGGCGGCGCTCACGGTGAACGATGATTCCACCCGGCCCGTCGCCGGTTGGTTCTATCCGGCCGGTGTTTCGCTCTACTCCGCGGCGCTGGTGGCCTGGCCGGGGTGGTTTGCGGGTGCTTCCGGCGTGAAAGCGGCGGGCTGGCGGGCGGCGTGGTTGTTCGCCATCGCCGGGTGGTTCGGATCCGCCAACGGCATCGGCATGGCGGAAACCCTGGAGCGCGTGCCGCCGCTCTTCGTGGCCGGAGCCGGAACGGTGGTGGCGGGCGTGATGTTTCTATCAGAAATGAAACGCTGGCGCGCGGCGCTTGCCGTGGCGGCCGTGATGCTGGCGGGCTGGAGCGGTGGGAAAACAAGGGAGCCATCGGTTTCTTCGGCGGCGGAACGCGGGCGTCAGGTCTATGTCTCCGAAGGCTGCATCCACTGCCACTCGCAATACGTGCGGCCGGGATCGGCGGATGAGGAGATTTGGGGACCCGCGCGCAGGATGGAGGAAATACTGAAAGGCAAACCCGTGCTCATCGGCAACCGGCGGCAGGGACCGGACCTCACCAACGTCGGCGCACGGCGTTCCGAGGCATGGCTCAAGGCGCATTTCATCGATCCGCGCGCGTTCGCTCCGGACAGCCCGATGCCGTCTTACGCCCATCTTTTCGATGATGGGCGGGGTGAGGACCTGGTGCGTTACCTGAAACTATCCGGTGTTTCCGCCACGGCAGACGTCATGACGCGGGCGGCGGCTTGGAAACCGGTGCGGGACTCCGGACAAGCTGCCCGGGCCACAGGGAAGACGCTGTTTGCCACTCACTGCGCGGTGTGCCACGGCGACGGTGGCCATGGCGACGGTCCTCTATCAGGAAAATTCCTCCGCCCGCCAGCCAATCTGGTGGCTGGTCCGTTCATCCGGACCAGCCCCGGCGCGGATCTGGAACTCCGCACGGCCCGCGTGATCAAGTTCGGCATCACCGGAACCGACATGCCGGGACACGAGGTCATGACCGACGCGCAGGTGAACGCCCTGGTGGAGCAGGTGCTCAACCTGCGGTCTTTTCGCGGCGGTCCATGACCGTCGCATTCTTTACCGGAAAACCGGCGACGGTCACAGGGGCCGCCACAGTTCAGACAGTCCAGGATTGGCCGATGTGACCGGTCGTGAATGACGCGGGGTCGAGGCCGGCTTTTTGAAGTGCGGCGGCGAGCAGCAGCGGTGGTTCGCCGAGCGGTTCATCGGTCAGCCGGAAGGTGCCCCAGTGCATGCCGACGGCGCGGCGACAGCGGCTGTCCAGAAACACCTGCACGGCTTCCGCGGGATCCATGTGCATCGGCCGCATGATGTGGCGTGGTTGGTAAGAGCCGATGGGAATCATGCCGAAGTCGATCGGGCCGTGGCGCTCTCCGATTTCGCGGAAGGCCGCGCAATAGCCGCTGTCCCCGGCATGCCAGAGACGGCAGCCGCCGCCATCCAACAGCCAGCCGCACCAATGCGCGCGGTTGCGGTCGTGAAACGAGCGGGCTGTGAAATGCTGTGCGGGCGTGGCGGTGATTCGGAGGCCGCCGCCGAGATCGCGGGTTTCATGCCAGCGGACGTCCTCCGCGTTGCCGAAGCCTTTGCGGCGCAGCCATCGCGCATGACCTTCCGCAGCCCACAGGCGGGGGTTGCCGCGGAGTCCGCGCAGGGTTGTTAGATCGAGGTGGTCGTAATGGGAGTGCGTGATCAGCACCTCATCAATCTCCGGCAGATCGGATGGATGGCAGGGTGGGGGGGCTTTGCGTTTGAGCGAGGGCAATGGCAACGGGCCGCAATGATCCGAGAACATCGGATCGACCAGCAGCGAGCGGCCACAGCCCTGCAACAGGAACGAGGCATGCCCCAGCCATGTCACGCGCCAGCCTGCGGCGGGTGGCTTTGCAACATGGGCCGCGTCCAGTGCCCGCCAGTTGGCGGGTTGATCCGGCGCGCTAGGCAGTTGGCATGGTTCGCGCGTGCCGAGTCCGAGTTTCCATCGCAGGATGTCCCTGATCCGGTGTTCGGGATGAGGCCAGGGGTTGGAATAGCGCGGATTCACGGTCAGGGATGCTGCTGCGAGTAAAGACCGGCCTTGGATTTCCGCAAGCCGCGGATGGGCTTGTGATCCGCCGGAGCGGGCTGCATGCTCCGGCCGCCATGCGCCTGAAACTCACCATCGCCTATGACGGACGGCCCTACAACGGCTGGCAGTCGCAGGCTTGCGGCAACACGGTGCAGGATTTCCTGCTGCGCGCGCTGCAGGAAGTGGCGAAACAACCGGTGAAACTGCAAGGCTCCGGCCGCACCGACACGGGCGTCCACGCGCTCGGCCAGATCGCCCACTTCGATCCGCCTGCGGAAATCTCGATGAATCCCTTCAACTGGGTGCCCGCCCTCAACACCAAGCTGCCGGCCACCATCCGCATCATGGCCTGCGAGGAAGTGGCGGAGGATTTTCACAGTCGTTTCTCCGCCACCGGAAAAATCTATCATTATGACATCTGCACCGATCCGGTGCTGCCGCCGCTGAAAGCCGGACTCGCATGGCACCTGCCGCGCCTGCTGGACGCTTCCGCGCTCGATCAGGCGCTGGCCTTGTTCACCGGGCGGCATGATTTCCATGCCTTCGCCGCCTATCGTGGAAATGAGACGCCGGACATGGACTGGCACCGCACCATCCACCGTGCGGATCTGGAGGCGCGCGCCGACGGCTACCGCATCACATACGTGGGCGATGGCTTCCTCTACAAAATGGTGCGGCTGCTCACCGGCGCGGCCGTTCATGCCGCGCAGGGCCGCATGGGCATGGAGGATCTCGCCGCGTTGCTCGACCAGCCACCCAGACTGCCCCGCGGCAAGGCGCCGAATTGCGCTCCGGCGGACGGGCTTTATCTTCAGGAAGTCCTCTACGGAAAATCCCCCTAAATCCCATGATTCCGGGAATAATCCGCGGCCCGATCCCTCCCATTCCCGCCCATGAGTGAGTTTGAGGAACTCGTCGACGCCCATTACCAGGCGCTTTACCGCTTTGCGATGTCGCTCTCGCGCGACTCGGCCACGGCCTGCGATCTCGTGCAGGAAACGTTCTGCATCTGGGCGGCCAAGGGCGACCAGTTGCGCGACCGCTCGAAAGCCAAAACCTGGCTCTTCACCACGCTGCACCGGGAGTTTCTCAGCATGCGCCGGCGCTCGTCGAAATTCTCCGAGGAGCCGCTCGACGAGGAGGCCGCCGGGGCGGTGCCGTCTCCGCAGGAGGACGCGGATCGCCAGCTCGACGGCCAGCGCGCGCTCGAACTGCTCGCCGCACTCGATGAAACCTATCGCGCCCCGGTCGCCTTGTTCTATCTCCAACAACACAGCTACAAGGACATCGCCGACATCCTCGACGTGCCGATCGGCACCGTGATGTCGCGCCTCTCGCGCGGCAAGGAGCTGCTGCGGCGCAAGATGATGGCGGAGCCCTCCAGCGCTCCCAAAAACATCCTCCAACTGCAGGACCCGCCCCTGCGTCACCATCATGGATAAGGAACAGGCAAGATTCATCCTAGGGAGCTTCCGCCCCGACGGCGCGGATGTGGACAACCGCGACTTCGGCGCAGCGCTCGCCTTGGCGGCCCGTGACCGCGAACTGGGCGCGTGGCTCGCCGCCGAGCGCGCCTTCGACGCCTCATTCGCCGCAGCCATCGACTCCATCGAGCTGCCCCAGTCGCTGCGCGATGACATCCTCGGCTGTCTTGCCGCCACCCGCGGGGACTATCCGCAAGCCGAGGACGCGCACGACACGGCGATGATCGGTGCCTTCGCCTCCATTCAACCTCCGCCCGCTCTGCGCGGACACATCCTCACGGCGATGGAACGCAGCCTCCCTCCAGTGGCCTCGCGCAAATCACCCTGGCGTCGCCTGGCCATCCCCTTGGCTGCGGCAGCGGGGATCGCGCTGGCGCTGATCGTCACGCGTGAAAGCGCGGTCAGCAGGATCATCGCCGCCAAGGACACTCCGGTTTCCGTGGATGTCGTGCAGGCGGGTTTCATCCGCACCTACGAGTCGCCGATCTTCAGCCTGGACATGAAACGCGAGGACCATCGGGAGTTGGTCAAGCACCTCAAATCCCGCAAACTGCCCTGCCCGAGTTGTCTGCCGCCCGGTCTCGCGAAAGTCAAAGGCATCGGTTGCCGCGAACTCATCATCGATGGCAAGCGTGGTTCGCTCGTCTGTTATGACGAGCGCGAGAACGGCGTGGTGCACCTGGTCATCTTCCGCCGCGAGGATGTCTACGGTGACATCCCGGATCGCAAGCGTGCGAATTTCTCCCAAAACGGCAGTTGGGCCGCCGCCCGCTGGGGCGACGACCAGCACGTGTTCATCCTCATCGGCGCCACCGATGTGGGAAAACTCTCGCGGCTTTTCTGAGCCGGATTTCCGAGGCGCTCTCCGGAAAATCACCATCCGTCCCCGCGCGGCAGGCAGGGACCGGCCCCCGGGCGGTCCGCGAGAATGTGTGGAGAATGCGGCGCAAGGCAGGGACCGACCTGAATGGCGCTATCTTAAGGAATTTCCCCACATAATCAATGAGTTGCAGCCCTCCGCCAAAACTCGTGATGTGGCCCCATGAAAACCTCCATTCTACAGGCTTCGCCGACATCCGAATCGGCACACCAACTGGTTCCCCATGAAGCCCTGATTTC
>JALOUA010000024.1 GCA_025457625.1 Akkermansiaceae bacterium | reverse complement strand
CCGTGGTCAAAAATGCCCGAAGTAATCCCCCAATGCAGTCGCTCTGGGCTACGGAGAGAAATCAGCATGGGCTGGGAACGTGTCCCTTCACCTCTTGGCTGAACGGTTGGAATTTCAACCGTTCAGCCATGAATCAATCCCAACGGGATTCCGCAGGACGGGTGATGGAAGCCCTCGTTACACAACCTCGTTGAGGTTGGATTCCTTTTCGGGCATCCGACCCAGGGCTGTCCCGCAAGGCGGGGCTACCCTGGGTTTTCGGGTCGGGAAAAATTTTCAACTCAACGAGGTTGTGTCCGGTGGGATGTCGAATGTGCATAACGCTTCTGCCTGCTCCTTCGGAAATCATGCCATTTCATTTTCCGAGCCGACTGCGCAAAATCAGGGATGCAAAGCGGCGGATCAGGATGTCCACAGTTGCAATTTCCCCGGATGGGATATCCGTTGGGCGCATGCAAACGCTTCCCGTTTTACCGATGCCGGCGGCGATCCTGTCGTTTGATTTCGACGGGACTTTGCACGATCCGGCGAGCGATCCGGCGGTGCCGGTGGAGTTTTTCGAGCTGATCCGCGAGCTGCGGTTGAGACACCGCGTGCTGTGGGGGATCAATACCGGGCGCTCGCTGGGGCACTTGCAGGAGGGCTTTGTGGAAAGCAAGTTCCCGTTCCTGCCGGACTGGGTGGTGGCGCGGGAACGCGAGATCTACCTGGCGGACCGCAGCGGCGGCTGGCTGCCGCACGCGCCGTGGAACCGGCAATGCGAGCTGGAAGTCCATGGTTTGTTCCAACGTGCGGCCAAACTGCTGGCCCGCATCCGCCAGGAAGTCGAGGAGCACACCGGCGCGAAGTGGATGGAGTGGCATGGCGAGCCGGCCGGCGTGATCGCACAAACCGAGGAGGAAATGGCCTGGATCGTCGAGCGTGTCACGCCGATGGCCGCGGCGGAGCCACACCTGTCATGGCAGCGCAACTCGATCTGGCTGCGCTTCGGCCACCGGGATTTCCACAAGGGCAGCAGCCTCTCGGAAGTCGCGCGCATCCATAGGCTGCCGGCCGGATGCTGTTTCGCCATGGGCGACAGCCACAACGATCTGGACATGCTCGATCCCGCGCATGCCGGCATGACCGCCTGCCCGGCCAATGCGGTGGAGGAAATCCGCGCGAAAGTGGCCGGCGGCGGCGGCCTCATCACCACCGCCGTGCACGGCCACGGCGTGATCGAGGCGCTGCGGCACTATTTCCACAAGGACCGGGCGTGAACCCGGCAGGCTCTTCCAAGCCGAGGGACACCGGGAATTCACGATTGGGATATCAGGTTCTCATCTTCCATGAGGCGGTCTGAAAAAATCGCGACAGGCAGGGACCTGCCTCCGGGAGGTCCGCGAGAATGGGATGGGCACGATCAGCCATGGCGTGATTTCCAAGCATTTCATGGGCTTGCGCATTCTCGTTCCATTCGCCGGACCGTAGCGCAGAACGGTCCCTGCCTGTTTTCAGACCGCCTCTAACGGATGGCCGGCCGGTGCAGGGTGTAATGCCTGGCAAGGCCCTCGCTCAAGGCCTCGGCATATTCGCGGAAAATCGACTGGCGGGGAATGCCGTTGATGTCGCGCAGGCCCCCGTAATCGCCGGCCTGGAGGCGCGGCAGGTCGATGGTGGAGTTCATCACATACGGCTCCATGAAGATGACCGGACAATCGTAAAGGCGGTTGGCAAGCAGGTTGCGCGCCCAGAGATAGGGATGGCCGTTGACCGGGCGCACGTGGGTCGCACCTTCCGGGTAGATGAATGGCGGCAATCCGGATTTCTCCGCAAACACCTCGGCCACGGTGGCCCCGATAAAGGCCTCCTCCTCATGCGTGCGGCGCAGCAGTTTGTCCAACATCGCGAAGCGCTGGTCGGCCAGCGCCACCTCGTCGTCGGTGTAGGCGCCGTTGAGCAGCAGGTGGAGATGCGTGCGTTCCACCAGGGTCGGATTGGCCGGATCGCCCCATGGATCCGCGTTGAAATGCAGGCACAGCACGAGGTCGGGCTTGAGGGTTTCATTGACGAGTTTGGCGCGGGCGCGGATTTCCGCCGTGCGGTAGAACAAGCGCTCGGCAAACCTGCGCAAGGCCGCCGGCGTGTCCGGCGCATCCGCGGCATCCGCCGCCAGACCCATCAGCGAGTCGGGCCGCAGCGGCGTGATGGGTTCGTTGCGTTCGCGCACCATGGAAACCGTGGCGCCCAGCGCTTCAAGCCGCGGCCGGAGCAGGTTGGCAACGAGCAATGTCATGTCTCCCTCGAGGATCGGCGGGCCGTCTCCGACGAGCAGCCAGCGTTCCTCGATCTTCGCCCACTCGCCGCCGATGTGGCCGGGATCGATGGCGATGTGCAGGCCATCCAGCGGTTTGCCGGCCGGCGCGGGCGGCAGCGAGGCGGTGGCTTTCCATCCGCGCGGCGTGGGCATGGCCGCACGATCCGACGCAAAGCGCAGGTGGAAGATGTCATCCGGCGCGGCGCCACCGGTGGCGATCCGCGCGCCCGCATCATCGATTTGGATGAATCCCCGCCATGCCTCGCTGGTGGTGAAGATGGTGGTCAGCAGACGCTCGAAATCGGCACGCGTGATCGTTTCATGAAAAGCCCCGAGCCGCGACCAGTCCGGCATCTCCCCGAGCACGGATAGGGCGGGCGGGATGATCACTTTTCCGACGGGCGGCGGCGGGACTTTTTTCACTGCCAGATAAATCCCCACCGGCAGGAGGAGTGCCAGGACCACCAGCAGGGGCAGCGTGCTTCGGAGCAAGGGTGACATTCAGGAAATGGGTTGTCGGCGGGCGGGCGACCATGAATCCTGACCGCGGCGCTGCTTAACGCGCAATTCTTCCATCATGTCCACGATCCGCATCTTGTTTCTCGGTGATATTGTCGGCGAGCCCGGCCGCAAGGCGGTGATCAGGCAATTGCCGCTCATCAAACAGGAGGAAGCGCTCGATTTTATCATCGTCAACGGGGAAAACAGCGCCGGCGGCAAAGGCATCACGCCCAAGATCGCCATCGACCTGCTGCGCGCCGGCGCGGCCGTCATCACCACCGGCGACCACGTCTGGGACCAGCAGGAAATCGTCGATTATTTTCCGACCGAGCCGCGCCTTTTGCGGCCGCTCAACTACCCCGAGGGCACTCCCGGCAACGGCAGCGTGGTGCTTGAAACCGCGAAAGGCCGCGTCGCGGTGATGCAGGTGCAGGGGCGTTCGTTCATCCAGCCGCCGCTTGAAAACCCCTACCTCGCCGCCGGGCGCGAGGCGGAACGCCTGCGCGCCGAAGGCATTGGCCCGATCATCGTGGACATGCACGCGGAGACGACCAGCGAGAAGATCGCGATGGGCCGCATGCTCGATGGCATGGTGTCCGCGGTCTTCGGCACCCACACACATGTCCAGACGGCGGATGAAACGATCTTCCCCGGCGGCACCGGATACCTCACCGATGCGGGCATGTGCGGCCCGGAGGAATCGATTCTCGGCCGGACCATCGAGTCCGTCGTCTGGCGTTTCAAAACCGGACTTCCCACCCGTTTCCCCATCGCCAAGGGCGACGTCAGGCTGTGCGGCGTGATCGTGGAGGTGGAGGTGGAAACCGGGGCCTGCCTGGAAATCCGGCGGGTTTCACGGCGGGTCAGCGAAATTGCCCCTCCGGCAGCCGCAGCGCCGAATGAGTGAAAGAAACCCTTGCTACCGATCAGAAATCTTTTATTTTTGAGCGATAGCGGATGCCTGTATCACTCACTGCATGGAACTGGCAGCTTCCTGATTGGCCGGAATTGGCTTATCAGGAGGCGGAGCTGGAGGCTATGGAAGCCGCGTTTCTCCACAAAGCCGGCATCCATGTGGGAGCGTTTTCCCATTTGAATGATGACGAGCGTGACGAACTGCGGGCGGATTTGCTCAGCGACGAGGCCTTTCTCAGTTCCAAAATCGAGGGCGAGATTCTGGATCGTGACAGCCTGCAATCATCGATCCGGAAACTGTTCGGGCTGTCCGGCGACGGACGGCGCGTCTCGCCGGCGGAGCGCGGCATTTCCGAGTTGCTGGTGGATGTCTATCGCCATTTCGACAGGCCGCTCGATCATGGCACGCTCTACAAATGGCACGGCATGGTGGCCCGCGGTCGTTGGGATCTGGAAACCGTTGGCGCGTATCGCCGGGGAAATGAACCGATGCGCATCGTCTCGGGGCCGGTGCATGAACCGGTCGTCCACTTCGAGGCTCCTCCTGCAGATCGACTGGAAGTGGAAATGAATGCCTTCCTTGAGTGGTTCAACCGACCGGCCCGTCCGTCGGGCGGTTTGGCCCGCGCCGGCATCGCGCACCTGCGCTTCGAGTCCATTCATCCCTTCGAGGACGGCAACGGCAGGATCGGACGGGCGCTGGCGGAAATGGCGCTCTCCCAGGCTCTGGGCTCGCCGACCTTGATCGCGCTATCCACCGTGCTGGAAAAAAACCGCAGGCACTATTACGAGGCGCTCGGCAGGGCGAGCCGGACCAACGAAGTGACGCCGTGGCTCGGGTTCTTCGGCCGGATGGTTTTGGAAGCCCAGGATCACAGCCTGGCCCAAATTGAATTCCTTGTCGGCAAAGCGCGCTTCTTTGATCGATACCGCGGCACGCTCAACACACGGCAGGAAAAAGCACTGGTCCGGATGTTCAGGGAGGGTCTTTCCGGTTTCACTGGCGGTCTCAGCGCGGGCAACTACATCCGCATCACGGGATGCTCTCCAGCCACCGCCACACGGGATCTCGCCGAACTCGCCGCCATGGGGGCCCTCCTCAAACAAGGAGAACTCAAACACGCGCGCTACTTTCCTAATTTGTTAGAACGGCGCGCACATCGCCGATGAACACGGCGGCGCGCAGCTCCACGGGAACGCGTTGCTCGTCGTCGCTGAGCCAGAGCGTGGCGGCGCGCTTCATTTTCCTGTAAGGACGCAGCTCCTGCGTCTCGCGGTCGATCTTGCGCATGTCCACGGCCAGGCGGATGGTCTTGCGGCCGTTATGGATCTCACGGCCGGCGACCGTCACGCGGAGCAGATAGGGATTGTCGAAGGGATGGATGGCGAGCGTGACGCGGTCGCCCGGCGCGAGCTTCTGGCTGCGGACGTGCAGCATGGCGGAGAAGATGTCATACATCGGCGAGAACCGGAACACCTGCGTGCGGTCTTCCGGCGCGCCCCTGCCCGCCGGGCGGGTGATCACGCGGCTTTCCACCCGTCCGGTGAGATGCCGCACGGTGGTGGTCACGGTCTCGCGGCGATCGGTCTCCACCGCATGGAAAAACCGCGGCCGCAGCGTGGCGGGATCGATCTCGGACCAGAAATGGCTCTGATGGGGAAACAAGGCGGCGGCCGCTCCGGTGCTTTTCGCGGTGGAGCGGACGACCAGCAAACCCGGTTTTTTGACATGCTCCGGCTCGAATTCGATGCGCAGTCTGCCGGAGTCCAGCATGCCTTTCCAACTCACCTGATAGTCCAGCACGCAGGGCTTGATGGCCGGCCAGGGTCCGGGTTTCGCCGAAGTCAACTCGCGCTGCCACGCGGGTGCCGCGGCGACAGGCAACAGCGCGAAAATGAACAAGCCGGGAGCAAGGCAGGCGCGCATGCGGTGTCGGACTCGTTGCATGCGGGGGTTATTCACGAGGCATGGCGGATGCAGCCCGCCGCCACTTGTTCACTCCTGGTTGGGTGCGAACACCGGTTCGGCCCGCGGCGGCAGCACGCCGATGTCGGAGTCCAGGCTGGTGAACGGCTGTTCCTCGTTCACGGGCAGCGGCCGGAAGGATGCCGAATGGCTGTCCACGCGGAATTCGAGTTTCATCAGGTCGCGGTTGGTTTCGGCCAGCTGGTCCAAGAGGTCGCGGTTCTGGTTCTGCAAACTCTCCATCCGCGAGATGAGCGCGTCGTAGAACTTCTGCTGACCGGCTTGTTGGGCTGCGGCGGCGGCTGTGGTTCTAACAAGGACCGGATCGCCGCTTGTGACGGTTGTGGCGGCGAGGGGCTTGGCGGGCTCCGGCGCCGGCAAAGGCGGAGCAGGGCGCGCGGCGGGTTGCGGACCGTTGGGGTTCATCACCACAACAAACTGGCGGACCGACCACCAGTGGCTGAGGCCGGCGGCGCACATGGCGGCCACGGCGACACCGCAGATCAAGGGCAGGGTGTGGGATTTCATCGCTGGCGCTTGGGGTTGGCAGGTGGGTTTGCCGGGGCGGCGGGAGGCTCTTCCGCTTTGGGCAGTGAGACGAGAAGTTGCTGGAGTTGGTCGATCGCGTTGCCCAGCTCGGCCGCATCCTTGTCCAACTGGCGGATGGAGGTGGCGAGGATGGCGCCGACCGTGGCATTCTGACGATATCCCAGCGGTGCCGCGTAGCCGGGTTCCGGAATGCCGAACACCGTGGAGCCGTCGGCATCCGGCACCAACACGTGCGGACGGACCGTCAGGCTGATGTGCTTGCCCGGGGCCAGCTCCACCTCGCGGGTGAAGTGGGGTGCGCCTGCCGCGGCCTCGATGCGCCAACCCTCCGGTGAGCGGGCGAGGAGCTTGGCGGGAAACGGAGCGAGTATGCGGACTTGCGCGGGATCGATGGCCTGATTGCCGCTTTGCAGCTTCTCGACACGCACAGCCAGGCCCGGCGCGGGATCTCCGGGCGGCGCCTCTTCCAACAGCTCCGGCTGTTCCTCCTCAACCGGATTTTCTTCAACGGGTTCCATGACCTTCTCCTCCGTCGGCTCATCGACTTCGGGCTCCGCGGCTTCCACCTCAACTTCCTCCGGTGTTTCTTCTGCTACTTCGTCGATGCTTTGCTCCGCCGCCTCCGAATCCTCATACAATAAACCGTCCACGGGAACGGCTTTTTCGGGATCGATGTCCCCGGCGACCATGGTGGCGCTGGACAGCAATGCGATGGCGGGAAAGATAAACTTGCGGGAGATCATTTTCCGGAGGGTTGGATTTGGATGGAGTCGGTGGACAGCAGCCCGGCGGGCCGTGGAGTGTCCGCGGCATCCTGCTGGTTGTCGGGCAGCGTGGGGCTGTCGGCGCGGACCTGGGCGGCGGGAATCGAGCGCTCGATGAGTTGGTTCCAAGCATCGAGCAGGCCGATGCCCTCCGCACGCAGGTTGCGGCATTTTTCCTGATAGTCCATCAGTCGCATGAGCAGATCGCGGGCGGCGGCCACCTCATCGGGCGTCCAGCGCAGGTTGCGGCTCTGATAGAGCACCGGGACATCGAGAATGATGCGGTCGAGTTGTCCGCCCGGAGCCTCGGCGGTGAGCACATGCTGGATGCGCAGGTTGGTTTCCTCGAACTGCGAGACGGCGGGAGCGGCTGCCGAAGCGCTGCGCGGATCGCTGGGGATCGGCTTCGAGTCCCCCTCCCCCGGCAGCTTGTCGCGGGCGGGAAGCAGGCTGGCGGATGCCGGGGCAATGGCTGCGGGCGGTTCCTGGCTCTTTTCCGGCGCCGTGGTTTTCATCGGCGCGACGGGTGAAATCATCGCGGGCGAAGGGACGATCACCGGCTTGGTGATGTAGAGCAGGCAGAACAACGCGGCCACCGCGGTGCTGAAGAGCAGCAGCCAGGGATAGGCGCGCTGCGTGCCGCAGGCAGGTCCCGCGCGGCGGTTTGATGCGGATAATTCTCCCGGAGGCGTGACCAGCGGCGAGGGCAGCGTGGACATGCCGCCATCAGCGGACAGCCCGGCGGAGGATTTGGGGGCGGGAATGGGTCTCATGGGGAGGATGGAAGCTTTTTGTTGCTGACGGTGCCGGGAGGCGTGGGTTCGGCGGCGACCGCATGACTGACGATCGTCTGATCCGACACGCCGGGAAATGTGGTGATGGTCATGGCCTCGCGCGTCAGGCGGAGGTGGCGCATGACACCGCCGGTGTGGCTGCTGGCCTGCAGGCCGGGGATCACTTCCAGCGCGCCGCCACCGCTGCGCTGGCGGCCAATGCCGTCCGAACGGTAGATTTCAAAAAGACTCTGTGATTCGTCGTCGCCCTCGGCGGAAACCTTGATGCGCACGCCGTCGGTATAAACCCGGAAGGCGATGGTCTTCATCGGGATGGGTGTGAGTTTGTCGCCAGTGAGCTTGAAATGCGACTTCAGGAGGAAATCGCCGACGTGGCGGAACCCGTCCTCCGCTGCCATCACCGGCAGCGCGAGCATGAGGGCCATGGCGATCCAACGCATCATTCGCCCACGTCCCACAGGGAGTCCCGGTTGTCGCCGGACGGGTCGTAGGGGACTCCGGAACCGGCATTGATGACGGGGGGAGAGACGTTGACCAGGATGCCAAGGTCGGCACCGGTGAGCGATTTCACGGTCGGCAGCGAGGTGGCGTTGCCGGGCAGGTAGGGAATGACATCCGTGTTGGTGATCGCGCTGACGAGGCGGGTGGGATTGTCAGCCAGAAACATGCGTTGCGCCGTGTAAACCTGACGCAGGGTCTCGGAAGCGGCGCGGCCAAGCTTCCACTCGTCCATTTTGGTGTTCACAAACAATCCGGTGCTGATCAACGCGATCAGCACCATGATGACAATCGTCATTTCCAAGAGCGTGAAGCCCCGCCGGCGGGTGATGGGCTGTCTTGTTGTTTTCATGACCCCGGAAAGTTAAGTTGCTTTGAGAATCTTGAAAAGCAGGAAATCCGGAAACTTCAACTTTTGAGCAGTTTGAGCGCCTCCATGAAATTTTTGCGGAACTCCGGGTCCTCGACCAGGCTCTTGAGGTAGACCAGCGCGAAGAACACGGCAATGATGATGACGGCCGTCGAAAAGAGCCACCAGCTGACGGATTTCTCCTTGGGTGCGATGAAGGGCACATACCATGCCTCGCGGTCCACCACCTGCGCGGTGTACATCTGGTTGTTTTCCTTCAACTGGCGGATCAACTCGTCGGCCGCCTTGCTGCTGCCGGCGATGAAGAGATGCTTGTAGCGCTTGCCGGGCGCCTCGGGCAGGTCGATGGCGCGGATCCCCTCCGGCACCGTTTCCGGCGGACGCAGCGTCTGGATGTGAAGTTCATAAACGAACTTCTCGCGCAGCCAGCGGTCGAATCGGGTGAGTTGCATGGCAAGGGTATCAGGTTGCTCCCTGCATCATCTTCGGTCCCATCAGGAAGATCGGCAGGAAGGTGCCGACAAAGACGGCGGCGATGAGACCGACGGCGATGATGAGGACGAGGAAGCTGATGGCGGCGGAGAAGGCGTTCATGTGGTTCTGCGAGTCCTCCTCATACATCTCGCAGAGCATTTCGAGCTGGTTGTCGAGCGAGGCGGATTTTTCACCGATCGCCAGCATGTGGGTGACCTGTGCGTCCACCGAGGTGTATTTCGCGAACGCGGTGGAAAGCGGCACGCCGGAGTTCTCATACTTGTCCGCGGCCTCACGCAACTCGGCGTAAAACGGCGTGTTGCGCACGCTGTTGGCGGAAACCCGGATCGACTTGGCGAGGTTGATGCCGTTGGAGTGGAGCAGCTTGATGGTGGAGATGAAGGTCATCTGGCGCAGGCTCATGATGAGCAGCCGCAGCAGCCGCCACCTCGACATCGTGAAACCGAGAATCAGGTTGCGGACCTTCGCCGAGCGGAAAATCGTCACCGCAATGGCGATCACCGCGATGACAAACACCGGCCAGACCGCCTGGGTGAAATGGCTCACCTTGAAGGAAATCGCCGTCATGCCGTCCGGTTTGGCATTCACGCCGTTGAGCATCTCCTCGACCTGCGGCACGATCTTGACCTGCGAGACGATGAACGCGCCGGTGAGCACCGCAATGATCACGCCGGGCGTGATGGTGGCCTTCTTGAGCTGCTTCTGGAAGAACAGCTCGCTCTTGAGTCTTTCCGCCAGCGATTTGAAGGCATAATGGAGCTGGCCGGCATCGGAGCCGGCCTGGATCAGGCCGATGATCGTCTCGCTGAAACGCCCGGTGCGGCGGAAGGCCTCGTGCACGTTGATGCCGGCGTTGATGTCCTCGCGGACGCGCATCAGGGCATCGACCATCGCCTTGTTGGGCAGGCCGTGGCAGTAATACTTGAGCGCATCGGCCGTGTTGATCTGGGCGCGCAGCATCGAGCCGAGACCGCGGAACATGTCCACAAGTTCCTTCTTGCTGAACTCCTTGACCTTCTTGGGCTGGTTGAGGGAGGCCAGCAAGCCCTTGGGCGCGGCTGCGGGCGTGGCGGCGGTGGTGGCGGTGGTGGTGGCGCTAGTCATCGGTGTAGGTCATGTCGATGACCTTGCTGACGGCGGCAAGGTCGGTTTTGCCCTCGCGCAAGAGGCGCAGGCCGCTGCGCCGGAGGTTCGGCAGAACCCCTTCCTCGGCGACTTTCACTTCAAGTTCATAAGGAGTCATCTCGCCCTTCGACAACATGTCGGACACCTTGGGAGTGATCGGGATGATCTCGAGGATGGCCGTCCGGCCGCTGTAGCCGCTGTTGCGGCACTCGCCGCAGCCGCCGGCTTTGGCAACAAACAGCGGCAGGACCGCCCAACTGTCATCCAGGCTGAAGGTCTTGCGGTCGAATTCACTGATGCCCTCGGAAGGTTCCTTGCAATACGGGCAGAGCAGCTTGACGAGCCGCTGGGCACAGGCGGCCTTGAGCGTCTGCGCGATCTTCCAGCGCTCGATGCCGAGTTGCTCGAAGCGCTCGATGATCTGCGAGGCGCGCGGCGTGTGGATGGTGGTGAGCACCTTGTGGCCGGTCACGGCGGCCTCGATGGCGAGCTCGGCGGACTCCAGGTCGCGCACCTCGCCCATCAGGATGATGTCGGGGTCGGAACGCATGAACGAGGCGATCATCGGCTTGAACTCCTTGGGGGATTTCAGGTCGCAGTGGGTGATGCCGGGCACCTCGTCCTCCACCGGGTTTTCCAGCGTGAGGATGTTCACCTCCGGCCGGTTGAGCTCGCGCAGGATGGCGTTGAGGGTGGTGGATTTGCCGGAGCCGGTGGGGCCGGACATGACGATGATGCCCGCCGGGATCTTCATCACCTTGTTGAGCGCGAACATCGTCTCGTCATCAAAGGCGAGCGTGCCCTTGCCGAGGGTGACGTTGATGTTGCTCTTGTCGAGCAGACGCATGGTGATGTGATAGCCGCGATAGGTGCGGTGGCGCTCGTAGCGGATGTCGATGGGCCGATGGAAATAGGAAATGGTGAAGCGTCCCGAGATGCCCGGCACCGTATTGCGGATCTCGGTGGGCAGCTTCATCAGGTTGAGCATGAAGGCGTCCAGGCGGTCCTTCAGCTTCATCGGGATCTCCACCTTGTTGCCGATGTCTCCATCCACCCGGAAGGCGTAGTAGAAGGTTTCCTTCTCCACCTTGAAGTGGATGTCCGAAGCGCGGGTCCTGACCGCGTCCGACATGATGGTGGCGATGAGCTGCGCCATCGGCTCGGTGTAATCCGTGGTGACATCGAAGTCATGGATGCCGTCGTCGAGGTCCTCCACATCAATGGCCTCCAGCTCCGACTTGCTGGGGCCGTTGTTGGTGGCGACCGACTCGATCGCACGGTTGATTTCGGAGGCCAGGGTGACGATCTTGACGATCTCAAGATCGGGGAAACGCGGGGCGAGATATTCCTCGGCCAGCGGACTCCATGGATTGGCGATCGCGACGATGAGCTTGTCCGAACCGGAGATGCAAAGCGGCGCGAAGAACCCGCGGGTCATCACCGTGGAGTCGCAGGCGCTGTGGAGCGTGCCGTCGCAGAACTCGGCGACTTTTGGGAAAAACGGCAGGCCGTTGATCCTGGCGATGGCGGCCATGAAACTGTAGCGCGTGACCCGGTTGGGCACCTGGTCCTGCGCCAGCTCCGCATAACCCGGATCATGCCCGCCCAGCTCGCTCATGATGCGGCGGCTGATCAGCTCGTTGAAGGATATGCCGTCGAATTCGATCATGGGAAGAAGTGTGAAGTGATCAGTGAGCAGTGAGCAGAGAAGAGGAAGAAGTGAGCAGTGTGGAGAAAGACCGAGCGAAGGTTTAAGAATTGGAGCGGCGCTTGAGGGAGTTGATGAGGCCTTGGAGCATTCTTGAAATTTCCCTGGTTTCGGCGATCATTTCACGGGAGTGATCAAGGGGCGCTAGGTCGAGTTTCTGGCAGACTCTCTCCGCAATGTGGAGTTGAGTGCGGAGTTCTCCGCAAGATCCCTTGCTGTAGCGGAGAAATTTGATGAAATCCGGAGTACTGTCGCGTTCGCAGCCCTCTGCGATGTTCGAGGGAATGGATACCGCTGCGCGCTGCATTTGATCCTTCATGCCAAAGTCCCGGGAAGCGTGATTGGCCACATACACATCAACCGCGAGCTGACAGCCGCGTTTCCAGACTTCGAGGTCTTCAAATGTATGAATATCACTCATGGTTTGTCTGTTTATTCTCTTGTTTCCTCTCTTGTTTCCTCTCTTGTTTCTTTTCTTTTCTGATCACTGATCACTGATCACTGATCACTGATCACTGATCACTCGGCACTTTTTCAAAGCTCGAAATGTTTCCTCGTCAGGAACGCCCAGCTCTCATAATCCAGCCGTGCGATGGTGACGAAAGGGCGGATGCCGAAGCGCTTGAAGACGGTGGTCTGGATTTCCTCGGCGAGGATCACGGCGGCGAAGGGGTTGATGGATGCGGTGCCGATGGCGTCGGTGTCCTCGGCGTAGATCACCGGGCAGAGCAGCAGGCGCGCGAGCTTGTGCATCTGATCGAAGGATTCGTAGAAGGCGGACGGCGCGATCAGTTTGCCGGCGAAAGGAACCAGCGGCGCATAAGGCGTGAGCGCGAGCGCCGCCTTGTTGCCCAGCTCGAGAATCGCCGGGCTGAGGTGCTCCTCGCCGTGGCCCTGGATGCGTGCGATCTGTTCCAGCAGGTCCGCAGGCGCCCCCTCGGCCTGGGATTGCCGGACGGCGGCGATCCCCTGATGGATCTCAGACGTGGTCGCCGCGCGCATTTCGTGCAATGCCTCCGCCGTGCGCGAGAGGCATTCCTCCACGAAGTCGTCACCCTTGTTGCTGGTGATCGCGGGAGGCACGGACTGCGGCACGCCGTGATGCGCCGGCTTGTCGATGGCAAGAGCTGGTGAGGCGGGTGTCATTAGGGAAGACGGAAAAGTGCCGAGTGATCAGTGAGCAGAGAAGTGCAAGAGAGGTTTGTGGCGGCGGTCTGTGAACGTCGGTGCGAATGAGAAGTTATTTGAGAAGAGCCGAGTGAGCAGTGGGCATTGAGCACTCGGCACTTCCAACTCCGATTCTTCCTATTTTCTGCCACGGCTGAAGCGCGGCTTGGATGCGGCGGGTTGGTTATATGAAGAGCCGCCGGTTGCCTCGCCAGTCCGTGGGAAGTAGGGTGCTTGGGCGGGCTGCAGACCGCGGATCGAGCGCTTCATGTTCGGTTCGTGGGCGGGACCGGGGTTTTCCGGATCGATCCAATCGTGCTCGCAATCCAGCGCGGTGGAGCCGCGGATCTGGCTGTAGGCGTTGCGGGTGGCGCTCACGTTGGAGGGATTGTAGGACTTGGGCGTCACCACAAACACCAGGCTGGCCTGCTCCTTGATGGTTTCCTTGCTCTTGAAGAAGAAGTTGAGCACCGGCACATCGCCCAGCAACGGGATCTTGTTGCGGCCGCGCTGGTCGGATTCACCGTAAAAGCCGCCCACCACCAGCGAATGGCCGTTGGGAACGCGGGCCAGCGATTCGACCATCGACTCGGTGACGCGCGGATAGAAATTGCCGGTGATGCTTTCGATCTGCTCGACGATCTGGGCGGAGCGCGGGCGCATTTTCATGCGGATGGTGCCGTCCGGCAGCAGTGTCGGCGTGACCACCAGCGAGATGCCGATCTCACGGTGTTTCTCGGGGTCGGTGTCGATCGTTTTGTCGCCCGCATCAATCTTGTAGCGGACCTCCTCGGTGACCGTCGGGTTGCCGCCGGTGGTGTTCTGGGTGGTGGTGGTGGTGATGATCGGGATCCGGTCGATGATGGAAATGCTGGCCTGCTCGTTGTCCTCGGTGATGAGCGTGGGGTTGGCGATCTGGTTGGCGATGTTGCCTTCCGCCAATGCCCGCAGCACACCGTTGAGCTGCAGCGGACTGAGCACGAGATTGGGGCTTCCTTCGGCGCCGATGCCGTCAAGAATCGGTGAATCCAGTCCGAAAATCGAGTTGAGGTCGCGGAAGACCGAGATGTCGGTGCCGTCTTTGCCAAGCGAACCCGACCAGTTGATGCCGACACGCTCGGCGGCACCGCTGTTGACGCGCAGGATCTTGGTTTCGACAATGATCTGGCCCTTCACCTGGTCCACATTGTGGAGGAGTTCGCGCGCCTGTTCGATGCGGTGGGCGGAGTCGATGATGACAATCGTGTTGGTCTTGGGCTCGAAGTTGACGATGCCGGTGCCGGGAGTGAGGATCGGTTTGATGAGCTCCTTGATCTGCTCCATGTCGGTGGGGCGGAGGTAGCGGAGTTGATAATGGAACTCGGCGCTGGGAAGCTGCGCGAGCTGGGCCTGGGTGAGCGCGTAGATGGTGTTGCCCTTGATGTGCAGCGAGAGTCCGTACATGAAGGCCAGCTCTTCCATCTGCTGGAGCGGTTCGCCGTCATTGAGGTGGCCGGTGACGAGATATTCCGGTCCGGCGATCTTGGAGTTATGGAAATACTGGCGTCCGGCGGCCTTGGCGAGGAATTGGAAGATATCGTTGAGACCCGCGTCCTTGATGATGTATCCTTCTTCGGACTTCTGCATTTCCTGCTGCTGGGCAGGCACGGCGGCGGCTCCATCCACTGCCTCGGCGGGCGCGGCGGGCGGGACTTCCGCGGCGGGCGGCGGGACCACGGGCATCGGTTGGTCCGCCGGCGCGGGCAGTGAGGGCGGTTGCTCCAGGGAGGAAGGCGGTGTGGTTTCCGGGCCGGCGACGGCTTCGGTGACCGGTTCGATCAATCCTTCGGACGGATTCTGCGCGTGGAGCAGTCCGGTGATGCAGGCAAGGGAGGCAAGGGTAAGCAGACTGGCTTTCATGGTGGTGGCGGGTTAGCGGGTGTTTTGCACGGCGTTCAAGGGGAGAGAATTTCCATCGAGGTCGATGGGTGCGTTGGGGTTGTCGGGAATCATGCCCGGGGCATGGATGCCGTCGTTGCCGGGCGTCATGCCGGGCGGCATCATGTTGAGTGACAATTCGGCGGTCTCGCCGTTGTCGAGATTGCGGAAACTGATCCGGTTGGAGCTGACAGCGGCGACTTCGACGGGGATGTTCTTGCCGCGGAAGGCGAGCGGGATGCGGTCGCCCTGGCTCACGGAGCGGTTGCCGATGAGGAAACGGCGCTCGCCCGGCATGATGGTGGTCACCTTGATCAGGCGCACGATTTCGGAAAACGGCGTGGCCTGGATCGGCGCGATCCGCTTGGCGGCGGCGATCGTCGGCTTGACGATCGGTTTGGCGTCGGGGTCCTGGATGCGGCCGAAGGGATCGGTATCGCGGCTGCGGATCGACAAGACGGCGGAGAGAGCCCTGACGTATTCCGGCAGTTCCTCGGGGCTCACGCGGCGGGAGGGGGCAATGCCGGCCGCGGTGGGAGCGGCCGCTGCGGGCTGGGCGGCCGGCTTGGGCGCGGACTGGGCATGAAGTGGTAGCGCCAACAGAAGAGTCAATCCGCAGGAAACCGCCCGCGGCGTTGGCAATCGCGATGGTCGGGCTCTCTGGATGAGGATCGGATTCATGGTGTGAGGGATGCGGACGGGAATCTGGTGGTTTGAGAGGGAAGAATGTGGGCGGGACGCCCACGGCTCATTGATTAGTTTTCCCAAGCGGTGTAGGTGACCTGGAAATTGAGAAGGGATGGCTGGGTGGAGTTCGGATCCATGCGGAACTCCTGGAGTTGGAGCTGCGGCATGCGGGTCTCGAGTTGCAGAAAGGCCTCTTGCAAGGTGCGGAAGGTGCCGCGGAAGGCGATGCGGATCTGCGAGGAATTCTGCGCGGATGCCGAGCCGAAGCCGCCGTTGCCCGAGGGCCGCTCGAAGGCGGTCTGTTGGATTTCCTTGCCCGGCAGCTTGTCTGATATCTCGCGCAGGTTGGTCGCCACGGTGCTGGCGGTTTCCTGGGAAAGCGAGCTGTTCCAGCGTTGGAGATGCGAGCGCTGGCTGATGACTTGCTTTTCAATTTCAGACGCCGCCGTGCTGCCCTGTTTGTAGGAACGGTAGTTGCTTTCCTTGTCAGCAAAGGATTTGACCATGCTGGATTTGACCATGGCCCCGCCGCCCACCAATGCGGCGGCGAGCAATGTGGGCACGACGATTCCAAATAAAATGATGGGCTGGCGGTAGAAGTGATTCATTTCAAAGTTCGGTGTTCAAAGTTGGACGTTCCGCGTTCAAGGCGCCTTCGGCACCGTGATTGCGAGCGGGTCGGTGGCTTCGAAGCGTTGGGTGATGGTGAGGTCGAAGGTAAAGGGATAGGTGGACTCATCCTCGACACTGGACTCTTCCGGCGGGGTCGGCTTGAAGCTGCTGTTTTCCTGGGTGCGGACGTTCACGGCGATGCTGCGGTTGCCGGTGTTGGGATCGTAGGACTCGTTGCCGGTGATCCGGGCGACCTCGGCGAAGTGCTCGGTGATGCCTTCGCGGGTGTTGAGGGTGTTGAGGGTGTCGAGTGCCTCGTCGCGGGCGAAACCGGTGATTTTCCATTCCTTGACGAAGCCAACCTTCGCCTTGCCGGGCGCGCTTTCGGGCTTCGAGGAGTGGGAGTAGGTCTTGACCAACATGCCGCCGTTGTCGGGAAACATGCGTGCCAGGGACTCCATCGCGATCCACGCCTTGGAGCGGTCGGCCAATAGGTTGTCCCAGTGTTCCACCTTCTGGCGTTCCGAGGTGAGCATGGCAAGACGGCCTTTGATGGCACCTGCCTCGGTGGTGTTGAAGGCCCATTCCGGGCGGCGCATGAGGTCCACGATGCCCAATGCAAAATACCCGAGACTGAGCACGGCGATGGCGAACACCGCGACACGTGCGAGACGCAAAACCCGCAGCAGCTGCATCTCGGAGCGGTCGGGATAGATTTCCACTATCTCGCGCGGTCTCGGCAGAAAATCCTGCAACGCCCATTTTTCATCGCGCAGCATGGTCAGCGTCTGGCTGGCGGGCGCGGCCTCGGATGCGACGCCTGGCTTCGCGCAAAGAAACGGCTCCGGACTCCATGCAGGGATGGGTTCCGCGGACGGGACGAGGACGGTTTCGACGCGACTCGTGGTGAAGGACAGGCGCAGGCTGGCTTCCAGCGAGTGGTCCACTCCATCGCCGAGCGGGACGATGAACAGGTCCGGCTCGACGAATTCCAGCGAGGCGCTGGTGGTGGTGAGCGCGTTGCGCAGGTTGGTGGCGCGGCGGACACCGCGGTGCTGCAGCGTGCGGATCAGGCGCAGGTCGGCATGATCACTGAAGAAACCAAGTACGGTGAACCAGGGATACTGGAGAATGGCGACGAAAGGTTTCCCGGCTGTGGGCTGGATGGTCTGGCACACGCCCATGATGGCCACCAGCGGAGCGCTGAGGGCCTGGGTGATGATGGGGAAATTCTCCTTCTCCGCCCTCAGGCGCAGCGTCTCCAGCAAATCCGCATGCTCGCGGGTAAGGGTGACGGTGGTGCCGATCACATCGCTGCCGGCGGCGGGATAAGGCAACACGCGCCATGAGGCCTGGGTGGCCAGGATGGAGGAATCCTCGAGGATGGATGCCGGATCGCTGACGGCGCTGTCGCGCAAATCGGGAAGCGCGGCGGGGTTGTCGAGTTCGGGCTTGAGCTCGGTGGTCGCGAATTCATCCGCAATGTGCAGAATGACGCCGAGACCGTTCGCGCCCGCGGAACGCGTGTGGCGCAGAATGTCGGTGATGATGACGTCGAGTTTCGCGGGATCGGCGATGATTTCCTCGCTGAGCGCGGGACCTGCGGACCATTGGTCCTGCTTGCGGTCGAAGTAAAAAGTGGCGATGCCGGGTCCGTCCGGGCGGATGTGGAGCTGGAAATTCAGCTCAAGCGCGTTCTGATACCAGGCCGGATTGCTGGCACGCGTGGTGTTGCGCAGGATCGAACAAGCCTGCCGGAACTGTTGCAGGACATTGAGGGATGCCGGATGTTGGAAAGTGGCCAAGGGA
>JALOUA010000237.1 GCA_025457625.1 Akkermansiaceae bacterium | reverse complement strand
CTCGGCCTCAAGGTCAGCCATCGTCTGTATGGCCTCGGACTTTTCCGCGAAGTTCTTGCGGACACGCTCACCGTTTGGTTTCGTTCCCGTGACCCGCCACGACTTGGTCCCGGCCGCGTTCTTGAACGGCGAGATCTTGAAGTGATGGATCTTTTTCGGACGGGCCACGGTGCAAAATTGGCAACTTTGCTGGCAACTGCCAAGGGTGAACTCGCTAAGTAAGTCGTAAGCGATTGGAAATAAGAGACAAAAACTTTAGTCATCAATGCTTTGGGAGCAGGAAGTCGTCAGTTCGAATCTGGCCGCCCCGACCACTCAAAATGCCCCGGCGTGCTGGGGCTTGTGGGTTGGCGGCCAGATGGGAACACAGTCTGAACGCCCGTAGGGTTGCTCGTGGCAACAATGCCATTCATCCGGCGAAGCCGCATCGGGCGTGTCCGCAAGGCATCTTCAATTCAGGTTCAGATGCTTCGCCGCTTTCGTAGGGATGCCGGTTTTCGCTGTCCTTCAAACCGGAGCAAGGCGGTGGATCTGATTACGCGATTTCTTGAATGTGGATCAGTTATCCGCCCCGTCCTGGATTATGACCGCCATTCGGCTGGCCTGCTTACTGGCGCTCAGGCGTGTTTTTGCCGGCCGCGGTAAAGCGCGACAAAAATCGCAAGACAACCGGCGATCATCGCCGCCAGGATTCCCCAGAACCAGTCCCAGCCCGCGCCATCCGCGGTGACGAAGTTCTGCCGCAGCCAGCCGCAGACCATCGCCCCGGCCAGCGGGCCGAGACCGCCGGCCACCATCGTCAGCAATCCCTGCGCCTGCCCGCGCATGCCGGGTTCCACGCGCCGGTCCAGGAAAACCTGCGCCGTGATGAAGTAGAACGTGTAACACAAGCCATGAAGCGCGACGCCGGCGATGTGCCAGCCGATCGACCAGACCACTCCCGCATACGCGCTCATGGCGAATCGCAGCGCCGAGAACGCCAGCGCGAAGGACAGCACGGTTTTCACCCGGAAGCGGGCGAGGATCGGCCCTAACAGCAACATGCCCGCGATTTCCAATACCTGGGCAATGGTCATGGTGCCCGTCGGTGTCTGGTCGCCCAGCGCCTTGAGAAACTCCGGACCATACATGTAAAGCGCCGAGAGCGGGATTGAGAACAGCCCGGTCACGACGAAGAACACGCAATGGTCGCGATGTTTCATCAGCGAGAAGGCTCCCAGGCCGAGCCGTGATTTCCACGTGCCATCCGCCTGGCCGAGCGGCGGCGTGCGCGGCAGGGCGAAGGCCGCGATCCCCAGCAGCAGGCGCAGCGCCGCCGCCGCATAGCCGGCCAGCGGACTGGTATCCGCCATCAAGACGAAACTGGTCGCAAGCCCGCCCGCCACCCAGCCGATCGTGGCCCCCACGCGCACCAGCGGAAACTGCCGCTCGCCATGGGAGAGGTGCGTCAGCGAGATCGTGGTCAGCACCCCCCATGAAGGGCCGGAGACCAGCGAGTAAAGCCCAAGCAGCGCGACAAACCACGCCGGATGCAACCCCATGTCCAAGGTGCCGAAGGCCGCCGCCAGCAGGCCCGAACCGATCAAAGAGGACCACGCGAACAGCCGGTCCGCCGCCATCCGCTGGTCGGCGAGCGCGCCGCCGACCAGCGGCGATATCAACGCGCAAAGGGGCGGCACGACGAATACGAGCGGCACCCATGCGCCCAAACCGCGCGCGACGAGGATGTTGGTGAGCGCCGGCAGCCACAGCCCGGGCGTCATGCCCTGCAGGAAAAAAACGATCCACAACACGGCGAAGACCGTTGTCGAATCCATCCGCTTGTCCCGCCCTCCGTTCACCGCGCCGCTCTATGCCACCCGTGCACGGTGTAAAGGAAGGAATGAGGAATTTGCGGCCCAGCCGTGCAAGGAGTCGCCGAAGCTTCTTGAATCCGCCACGCGCGCTGGTTCAATGGCGTGCATGAAACACCTGCTGCTTCCGCTCACTGCCGTTTTGCTCGCAGCCTGCGCGGGTCCCCCGGAAACCCTCGTCGTCAAACACTACATGCTGCGGGATCAGGAGCGCTCCGGGAGTGAGGATCCCATGGTGCGGATGGAGAAATCACGCCGCTTGCATGGTGCCGTGAGCATGGCCGAGCGCCGCCAGCGGCTCGGCCAGTATTTCACGCTGGTCTGGCACGACCCGGAAGGCGTCGGCCAGGGAGAGGTGGAGGTGCTTTTCCAATACCAGCAGGGTGCCAGCGCCAGCCGCGTCAAGGTCATGAAAAAGACCTTTCCCGCCGATGCGGCGGAGGGTGTGGCGGACTTTGCGGTGATTGGAGACGATTACTTCGACAACGGCAAAGTGCTGACGTGGAGGGCGAGCGTCACCCGCGGCGGTCGTGAACTTGCAAGCCGCCAATCCTACCTCTGGCGTTAGAGCGGGATTTTCCACATGCATGGTTGACCCGCGGCCTGCATGATTTTATGTTCGCTTCGATCCGTCCGTGACTACGGCGGTTCTTCAACCGTGAGTGTGGACAGTCCCATTTCAGTCGGAGTCTTCGATGGATTCAGTTGGATCCGCCTCCAAGGCAAGGGTTCCTTCCAGAACAGCCCGGCGCTGAGGGCGTTTGGAGACGCGCGCATCGCCGCCGGTGAAAACCGCATCGTGGTGGATCTTGCCGCGTGCACCGGCATGGACTCCACATTCATGGGCACGCTCGCCGGACTGGCCGCCCGCCTCTCCGCCATCGAGGGCGGCGGCCTGATGATTGCCGAACCCGGTGAACGCAACCGCCGCTCGCTTGAGGACCTCGGGCTGGATTTCCTGATGGAGATCGATCCGCCGTCCGCCACATGGCGCGGCCGGGTGGACGACATCCGTGGCGCCCTTGAGGCCCCGCAGCCGGTCGATGTGCTCCGGCGCGGCCAGCTCGGCAGGCATGTGCTCGAGGCGCATGAGAATCTGGCCAGCGCCAACGACAGGAACTCCCGCGCATTCGCGGGTGTGGTGACATTGTTAGAAAAGGATTTGTCGGAACGGGAAAAATCCGCGAAGGATGAGCCGGGCGCCTGAGGAGAGCCCATATCGGAAATGTGGAACTTCCCCCTGATGCCGGAACTCGTGATCATCGCCCTGGGCGTCTCCGTGCTTCTGCTGGCCGCATCATTGCTGGCGCTGCGCAACCAGAGGCGGCGCAGCCATGCCATCCGCCGCCGCTTCCGCGACCTGGAGGGTGAGGAGGAGCGGATGTTCTCCTTCCTGCACGACCTCGGCCACGCGATCGAGCAGGATTCCTCGCCCTCCATGCTCTCGCGCATCATCGTGGACGGCATCGACAAGGTCGTGAAAGCCCGTGGCGGGGCCGTTTACTTCCTCGCTGCGGACAACACGTTCCTGCTGCCTTCCTACATCTCGGAGGACTGCCCGCCGCTGATCGGCATCCCCATGGAGGTGCGCAAAAAAGCCGCGCGCGATCCCCGCGCGCTGGAGAGCCACCTGCGCCTCGCCCGGGTCTCGGTGGACGAGGGCATCCTCGGCCACTGCCTCGCCGCCGGAACGCCCGTCCACGTCAATGATGTGAAAAACCACGCCTCTTTCCGTGACGCATTCACCCGCTACACCGATGACGTGTCGGCGCTGCTTTCGCCGCTGCGCCACGCCGGCAGGGATCTCGGGGTGTTGGTCGTTGCCCGCCGCCACGAGGACGGCGGCTTCACCGCCAACGATTTCGCCGTCTTCCGCTCGGCCGCGGAGCAATCCTCGTTTGCCATCGGCAACGCCCGGATTCACCGCGAGGCCCAGGAAAAACGCGCCATGGAGGGCGAGTTGCAGAACGCCCGCGAGGTCCAGCGCGTCCTGCTGCCACAGGGCGATCCGGTGGTGGCCGGCTTCCGCATCAGCGGCACCAACCTGCCGGCGCGCATCATCAGCGGCGACTATTACGACTACATCGACCTTGGCGACCGGAAGTTCGGCATCGCCATCGCCGATGTCTCCGGCAAGGGCGTCTCCGCGGGGTTGCTGATGGCGATGTGCCGCAGCGTCTTGCGCTCGGTGGCCCCCGGACGCAGCTCCCCATCCGAGGTGCTGGCGCTGGTCAACCGCCAGCTTTATCCCGACATCCGCGAGGACATGTTCATCAGCATGGCCTACGGAATCCTGGACGAGGCCGGCGGCACGCTGACCCTCTCGCGGGCCGGGCACGATCCGGCCCTGCTTTTCCGCCGTGAATCGGCGAAGGTGGAACTGCTGCGTTCGCCCGGGCTGGCACTCGGCGTGGATGGCGGCACGGTTTTCGAGCGTGTCACCAAGGACCAGGAAGTCGAACTGCTGCCCGGCGACTGCGTGCTGCTATACACCGATGGCATGCGCGAGGCGGTGGACTCCACGGATGAGGAATTCGGCATGGAGCGCATGTCCGAGATTTTTTGCAGGACCGCGCCCGTGGGGGCCGAGGCGGTGATCGCCCGCATGCAGGAGGAACTCCGCCAATTCACCGGCGAGGGCCCGCAAATGGATGACGTCACGCTCGTCGCCATCGAGCGGAAGCGCTGAATCCCCCCTTCGCAGCCGTCGGCCGGACTGCCACGCGATCACGTAATTCACCGTGGCCGGAAATGTGGCATGCTGCCTGCGTTCTCCGATGTCACTGATTTGTCACCTTTCACCATTTGTGCTTCGTGCATGCCTTTTCTCCACTGGGCTCCTGGCAGCCCTGGGGGGTGAATTTCTTTTTAGCCGATTATTAAACTTTGCTTAAATTGTTGATATTTTTTATCCTCAGGATATGAAGCGCCTCGTTGTTCGTTGCCTGTGGAGGTCCTGATCGAATAAGCCGACGGCGCCGACCGCGCCTGTTCCCCCCCGGGTTTCATAACATGGATTTTCACCAAGTGATGAGACGATTTTTGAAACTTGACTTGATTTCTCGAAATTGGTTTTGTTGCCGCGAAGCGACAAACGACCAATGGCGGCAGCGTCTCAGATGGTGCCGCACCCCTTTTTCCCCCACATTACGGCGATAGAAAAGCCGACAGCGATACGTTCTCCATGCGATAATCCTCCCCATTCCAATAGCCCCCCACCCCCCGCCCCCCCCAATGATCACTACTACCGTGGTGAGTGCCGGTGCAGATTCGGCCGCCGCACTCCATAATCAGTCCACCCCCCCATGCGCCCCCGTATCCAAGAAGTCCCTCCAGGGTCTTGCGATAGCCGGCGGTCACAGGCAACCCGTTCCGGGCCACCACAGGTCGTCCCGTCCGGCCAAGCCGCAGCAACGGGATACCGCCCACAGCTCTGCCGCGCGCCCTGTTGCCCTGTGGAAACGCAGCCTTGATCTGGGCTGCATCCTCATCAGTCTGCCGTTCGTCCTGCCATTGATGGGACTCATCGTGCTGTGGATCAAACTCGTCTCCCGCGGACCGGCGATTTTCCGCCAAGTCAGAATCGGTCGGGACGGCAAGCCATTCACACTCTA
>JALOUA010000236.1 GCA_025457625.1 Akkermansiaceae bacterium | reverse complement strand
TCGTCCGCCGGCTAGCGTCGGCGCAAGGTGACGATGAAACTCGCGAAACTCGGCGATGGACCGGAAATTTTCCACACGATCCAGGGAGAAGGCGTTTCAGCCGGTCTGCCCGCCGTGTTCATCCGCGCCTCGCGTTGCAATCTCCATTGCGTTTGGTGCGACACGGATCACACATGGAACTTCGAGGGCACGCCGTGGCCGCATGAGAAGGATGCCGTGCCCGGCTACGCGAAACACCGCAAGGCGGACGTCACGTTTGAAATCACGCCTGCCGAGGCCGCGCGGCACATCCTCGCATTCAACTGCCCGCGGGTGGTCATCACCGGCGGCGAGCCGTTGCTGCAGGAAGAGGGGTTGCTCGAAGTGATGCGGTTGATCCGCGCGGAGATGCCGGACTGCGTGTTCGAGGTCGAAACCAACGCCACGCGAATCCCCTGCCCTGCTCTGGCGGAAGCCGCGGACCAGTTCAACGTCTCGCCGAAACTTTCGAACGCGGGCATGTCCGAATCGCTGCGATTGAACGACGGGGCGCTGCGCCTCTTCGCCGCATCGCCGAAAGCCTGGTTCAAGTTCGTGGTTTCATCGGCCGCCGATCTAACGGAAATAAAAGTGCTGCAAAGTCGTTATGAAATTCCGCACCAGCGCATCCTGCTGATGCCCGAGGGCCGCACCGCCGCGGAACTCGACCAGACCGCGCCCCAACTCGCGGATCTCTGCCGCGAGCTCGGTTACCGTTTCTGTGACCGCCTCCACATCCGCCTGTGGGGCGACCGCCGCGGCGTGTGACAGATCATGAAACACTTGTAGCGTCGCTCCATGAGCGTCGATGCCGATGAGATGTGAAGTCCGACGGTCACAGACCGTCGCGACATTTTCATCGGCGGGCGCTGAAGGAAACGCGCGGTTTTCCGCAGGCGATGCGAAGTGTGCGCACTGGACATCGGCGATCGGGGAAAGCAGATTTCCGCGATGAATCCGCAAGCACCCTTCGCCCCGCGGGGCGACAAGAAGCAGTTGGAAGAGGCTTTGGATTTCGCCCCGAAATTCGACAAGGACGGGTTGATCCCCGCGCTTGCGATGGATGCGACCACCCGCGAGCCGCTGATGCTGGCCTACATGAACGCCGAATCGCTGCGGCGCACGCTGGAGGTCGGCGAGGCCGTCTATTGGTCGCGTTCGCGCCAGGAATTCTGGCACAAGGGCGCGACCTCCGGCCATGTGCAGAAAATCGTGGAAATCCGCACCGATTGCGACCAGGACGCGCTCATTCTCATGGTCGAGCAAATCGGCGCGGGCGCCTGCCACACCGGCCGCGGCTCGTGTTTTTACCGCAAGGTGACGGTTGAGGACGGCAGTGCGATGCTGGAATGGATCGAAGCCGGAAAATCCTTCGACCCCGCCGCGGTTTACGGCAAAAGTTGACGCCGCTTCCCGCTTGCCCCGCGTCCCGCGCCGCCTAACCTCGCGCCATGTCATCCACCTTCGGCCAGGTTTTCCGGATCCACACCTTCGGCGAGTCGCATGGCGGCGGCGTGGGCGTGGTCATCGACGGCTGCCCGCCGCGCATCCCCGTGTCGTTGGAAAACATCCAGCGCGAACTCGACCGCCGCCGGCCCGGGCAATCGGAAATCGTCACCCCGCGCAAGGAGGCCGATGCCGCCGAGATCCTCTCCGGCCTCGATGGCGGGCTGACGCTCGGCACGCCCATCTCCATTTTTGTTAGAAACACCGACCAGCGCCCCGGTGCGTATGACGAAATGGCGGCAAAATACCGGCCCAGCCACGCGGATTACACCTATGATGCCAAATACGGCATCCGCGCCCCGTCCGGCGGCGGCCGCGCTTCTGCCAGGGAAACCATCGGCCGTGTCGCCGCCGCCGCTGTCGCCAGGCAGGTGCTGGACACCCTGCATCCCGGCATCGAAGTGCTTGCCTGGGTGAAATCCATCCAGGACCTCAACGCCAGCGTCGATCCGGAAACCATCACCTCGGAGGTCATCGAGTCCAACATCGTGCGCACGGGAGATCCGGCGATGGCCGAAACGATGATCGGGCGCATCAAACAAATCCGCGCCGATGGCAACTCGGTGGGCGGCGTGATCGAGTGTGTCATCCGCAATTGCCCGCCCGGCCTCGGCGAGCCGATTTTCGACAAACTCGAAGCCGACCTCGCCAAAGCCATGCTTTCGATTCCCGCGACCAAGGGTTTCGAGATCGGCTCGGGTTTTGCCGGCACGCTTCTCACTGGCCGCGAACACAACGACGCATTCCGCATGGAGGATGGCAAAGTCCGCACCACCAGCAATCGCTCCGGCGGTGTGCAGGGTGGGATTTCCAACGGGGAAAACATCGTTTTCCGCGTCGCCTTCAAGCCCACCGCCACCATCATGACCTCGCAGGAAACCGTCACCGCGGCCGGTGAAAACACCGAACTTCAGGGCAAGGGCCGCCACGACGCCTGCGTGCTGCCGCGCGCCGTGCCCATCGTCGAGGCCATGGCAACCTTGGTCATTACCGATCATTTGCTCCGGCAGCGGAGTTCCGCTCACTGAACCCGCCCTTGACTTACGGACGTTTTCCCGCACGTTATTCCGCCATGACTACGATCACCGCCACCAAGGCCCGGGACAGTCTCTATTCGCTCATCAATGAAGTGAGGGAATCCCACGAACCGATTCAAATCACCGGAAAGCAAGGAAACGCGGTGCTGATTTCCGAAGAGGACTGGCGCTCCATCCGCGAGACTTTGTTCCTGCATTCGATCCCCGGCATGGTGGAATCCATCAAAACCGCACGAGCCGAGGGCTTGGAAAAAGCCAATGGAGAGCTCGACTGGTGAGGCCGATGTATGAACTCGTTTACTCCCGACAAGCCCGCAAGGACGCGAAAAAACTCGCGGCCAGCCATCTGAAAAAACAGGCGCAGGCATTGCTGGAGATCATCGCCAGCGATCCTTTCCAATCCCCGCCCCGCTACGAATCGCTTTGTGGCGAACTGTCGGGATGTTTTTCCCGCAGGATCAATCTCCAGCATCGTATCGTTTACGAAGTGTTTATTGAGGAAAAAAAAGTGCTGATCCTGCGGATGTGGACTCACTACGGCGACTGAGGCCTTGCGGAGCCCGCTTCTCATTTCAGCTTCTCAGCATTTCAGAGTTTCAGCTTTACCAAATGTCCCCCGATTCCATCCCGCAGATCAGCCTCGGCACGGCGGTGCTGGTCATCTTTCTGGTGTGCGCCGGCATTGTCATGCTCCGCGGCATGACGCGGATGCTGATCGGCACGGGGGTGCTGGCATTGAGCGCGTGGATCGGTTTTGTGGTTTGGCAGAAGGCTCCGGCCCTCTCGATCGAGTGGTTTGGCAAACCGCTCGGGTTCATCACCACCGGTCTGCCGGTCGCGGCGTTTCTCGGGTCGTTTTTCCTGATCCGCAGGATCGCCAAGGCGGTGGCCAGTCCATTTGGCGAGAAGACCGGGCCGAACGCAAACCGGCCCCGCTCCTTCATCGGGTTGGTGGCCCGCCTGCTACTCGCGCTGATTCCCACCGCACTGATCTGCCTCATGGGTGCCATCTACATCCATCACACCGGCTCCATCGCGGAAATCCGCGCCTTCGCCGAGAAAAAATCCGGCAGTGGCGAACCAGTGCCCACCAAGCGTCGCCAAAACCTCAAGGACTCGGTCGGGCGCGCGCTGCCGGAGTCATGGCTGAGGTTTCTCGACCCGCTCGCCGACCCCGCGCGGCTGACGCTCGCCAAAGTGATCACCGCCCGTTCGGACACGCCGCCAGCGCCCGCCATCGACCCCGCCACCGGAAAAGCCATCCCTCGTGCCATCATCGTCGATGATCCGGATCTTCAAACTCTTGCCCGCGAGGGAAAATTCGGCACGCTGCTGCGGCATCCCCTGCTCACCAAGGCTCTCGATGACCCGAAAGTCCAAGCCCTCCTCAAGGATCTCAACCTCTGATTCTTCCACTGATCACTTCCCACTCTCTCCCATGCCCTACCTCGTCACCATCGGCCTCGAAGTCCATTGCCAGGTCAAAACGAACACCAAGATGTTCTGCGCCTGCCGCACCTCGTTTGGCGACACGCCCAACACGCACACCTGTCCGGTCTGCCTCGGCCTGCCCGGCGCACTGCCCGTGCTCAACCGCCAGGCGATCGAAAAAACGCTGCTCGCCGGGCTGATGATCGATTGCACGTCGCCGGAAACCTCCAAGTGGGACCGCAAGAACTATTTCTATCCGGACATGCCGAAGAACTATCAGACGACGCAGATGGACCTGCCGCTCTGCATCGGCGGCGGTGTGCCGCTCTATGATCACTGCTATCCCACCGACCACCGGAAAAACATCGCCAAGCCCGGCAAGGTCGTGCGGCTCAACCGCATCCACCTTGAGGAGGACGTCGCCAAGTCCACCCACCTTGGCAATTCGTCGCTCATCGACTTCAACCGCGCCGGCACGCCGCTGATGGAGATCGTTTCCGAGCCGGACATCGAATCCGCCGAGGAGGCCTTCGCCTATCTGCGTTCGCTGCAGATGATCCTCCAGCAGGGCGATGTGTCCGATGCCGACATGGAAAAAGGCCAGCTCCGTTGCGACGTGAACATCTCGCTGCGCGTGAACGCGGCGGATCCGTTAGGCCCGAAAGTGGAGTTGAAAAACCTCAACTCCATCTCCGCCATCCGCCGCGCCATCCACTTCGAAATCCACCGCCAGGGCGGGGACCTCGACCGTGGCATCCACCAGATCCAATCCACCCGCCGCTGGGACGACGACCGTGGCGAGACCCAGCTCATGCGCACCAAGGAGGACGCGCACGACTACCGTTATTTCTCCTGCCCCGACCTGTTGCCGATCCAAACCGCGCCGCTTCTGGAAAAAGTCCGCCCGCTGGTGCCGGAGTTGCCGCACGAACTCGCCGCGCGTTTCGAAAACAACTTCGGCGTCACCGCCTACGACGCATCCGTGCTCTCGTCGGACCGGCATCTGGCCGCCTATTTCGAAGCCACGCTCGACCCGGCCATTCCCGGCAAGAAGGTCGCCAACTTCATTATCAACAACCTGCTCGGCAAAATCAACGAGCAGGGCATCGGCATCGACGATTGCCCGGTCGCTCCGGAGAATCTCCGCGCCTTGCTGTTGCTCGTCGAGGACGGCACCCTTGCCTCCAACCAGGCCAACGAGGTGTTTGCGGTTCTCTATCAGACGCCGCACAGGGCCCCCGCCGAAATCGCCGACAGCCTCGGTTTCAAGAAAGCGGAGGCGGGCGAACTGGAAGCCCTCGTCGAGCAGGCCATCGCCAACAACCCGGCGGAAGTCGAAGCGATCAGGGCCGGCAACGAAAAACTCCTCAACTTCCTCACCGGGCAAGTCATGAAACTCGCCGCCACCAAGCCGAACCCCAAGCAAGTCACCGAACTCCTGCTGCGACCGTCGATGCCAATGGACCGTCACTCGTACCCATCCCATGAAATCCAGCGACGGTCGCAGACCGCCGCTACAGTTCAAATCCAATCATGATCCCCGACTTCGCCCAATCGCTTTACAGCCGTTTCGAGCGGGAAGGCATTCCCCTGCTGCTGGCTGGCGGTTGGACGGTTTGCCATCATGGGTATTCCCGATACACCAACGACATCGACTGGATCTGCGCCCGAACGAACGAAGCCCGCGCGCTTGAAGTCATGGCATCACTTGATTTTGAAATCGCTTTCGAAGCCATGGCCACCCGGTTCCAACACAAAAAAATCCCGATCTGACACCGGTGGATCTTCTTTGGGTAAGCGACGGATCATTTGCGAAAATGGCCACCACAGGCCAGAAAACCGGCCGCCACGATGAAATTCCCGTCATCGATTTCGAAGCCCTTCCCGCCATGAAACTCCATGCCTTGAAGGACGACAAGGATCGCAAGGGGAAAGACATTCTGGACATCCGGTTCCTCTTGACTGAAAATCCCAATGCGATCAACGAAGAACACCTTCGTGCACTCTGCGAGCCAGGGCGATTGGCGGGAAATCAATTAGGCAATGAAAGCGAAGGATTTCGCAATTTTGGATAGACAAGGCCGCTGATTTTGCCATGGTAGCGAGGACATGATCGCCACCGCACCTCAGCCGGTGGTCTTGCGGAGCAGTGATTTGTCGATCCGCACGGCCACCGAATCGCTCGAAATCAGCCAGTTGCGCGCCGTTCTCGACGAGCAGCACTATCTCAAAGCCGGGCGTCCTGCCGGACACGTTCTGTGGCAAGGGGCTTGGGAGCACGACCCGGAAAGCGGCATCGACCGGCTTGTCGCCGTCTTCTGTTGGGCCGGTGCGGCCAAGCGCCTCAAGGACCGCGACGAATGGATCGGCTGGGACGCGGTCACCTGCGCCAACCGCCTCAAGCTCATCGTCCAGTTGCGCCGTTTCGTCGTCATCGACGAGCACCGCCGCCCCAATCTCGCCAGCCAGTGCCTCGGTCTCGCCCTGCGCGAACTGCCTGCCGAATCGCAACGCGTCCACGGCTTTCGTCCCTTGCTGGCGGAGAGCTTTCACGATCCGGCCGTCCATCAGGGCACCCTTTACAAGGTCACCAACTGGACCCCGCTCGGCCTGACCAAAGGATTCCGCCGTCACCGCGCCGACTTCTATCAGGATCTCGAAAGCCCCAAGCAACTCTGGGTTCGCCCCTTGCAGAAAAACGCACGCTCGCTCCTCTCGCTGCCCGGCCAACTGCCCGACGAGCATCAAAAAGGCATCGCCGAAGCCACCTGCGGAGCCCGCAGCGCCCTTCCCAACCCCACCCTGCGCAGTCTCCGCGACGCCCTGCGGCAAGTCGAGGACCCCCGCAATCCCAAATCCCGACGCCACCCCATCAGCGCCATGCTCACCATGATTTGCTACGGCCTGCTGTGCGGCGCGGCCGACGTCAAAGCCATCTGGAAAAAATGCGGCCCGTTCAACCAACAACAACGCGCCGCAGTCGGTCTGACCAGACGTTGCAAGAAAAGCGGCATGCTTCTCATGCCCGGCTACGATGCCTTCAACGATCTGGTCAACGCCGTGGATCCCGTCTCCCTGGCCGCCGCGCTCAACCGCTGGCTCATCGCCAACAGCGACCTGCTGCCCAAAACGCTGGCCTTGGACGGCAAGGATCTCGGCGGCAAAGGCACGCTCGGAGCCATCATCACCCTGTGCCATCACCGCACCGGTGCCCCGCTGGCCATGGCCACCTACAGCGGAGCCAAGGACGACTGCGAGCTGCCCGTCGGCCAAGCTCTCTTGGAGCAAGCCGCCGAAGTTCTGCCCCACGCCGTAGTGACCACCGACGCGCTTCATAGCCAAAAAAAACGGCATTGATCATCACCGCCGCCGGTGGCGACCACTTCCACGCCCTCAAGGACAACCAACCCACGCTCTGTCAACTCGCGCGCGAGAAACTCGACGTGCGTCCCGCGGATTGGACATCGGACACCGAATGCGAGCACGGACGGATCGAATGGCGGGAATTGCGGGTGGTTTCATTTGATTTGGACACCGCCCTGTTCCCCTGCGCGCGGCAACTGGCGAGCCTCACCCGATGGTATCGCGAAAAGAAAAGCTCCGCTGGCCTCAAAAGCGAAACCCGCTACTTCATCACCAGTCTCAGCGAGAGAGAAGCGGGCCATGCGCGACTTGCCGAAATCGCCCGTGGGCACTGGTCGGTGGAAAACAAAAACCACTGGAAAAAGGACGCCACCCTGTGGCGCGAAGACCGAGGAGTGCGGCGCAAAGCCAAAGGAGCCAAGAACCTCGCGCTGCTGCGCAACGCCATCCT
>JALOUA010000406.1 GCA_025457625.1 Akkermansiaceae bacterium | reverse complement strand
CGACAACGGACTGAAAAAACTCGTCACCGCCCAAACCACGGTCACCGGCCCCGGCATGGTGGAGTTGAAACTGCCGCTGCCGCCAGCCAACCCGATTTTCTATGAGGACATCGCTGTGCAGGCGATCCGCAAGCCACCGGGCAAAACAGGCGAGGCAGCCATCAAGAACTGGAGTGTTAAAATCTTCGAGAAAAACGATTCAAATCTGGATTCCTACTACGACGAGTTCCCCGGCGCCGGTGGGGATCAGGCCATCCCGCCGGGCGAGTGGACCATCATCCGCTACGGCATGACTTCCACCGGTAAGCGCAATAACTACGCCAGTGCCGGATTTCGCGGCGGCCTCTGCTACGACCCGATCCACAAAGCCGGCGTGGACGCCCAGTGGAACGACGTGGTCAAACCGCTGGTCAAGGTCGCAAAGGAGAACGGCAACAGCTTGAAGTTCCTCCATCTGGACAGTTGGGAAATGGGCCTGTGCAACTGGACTCACGATTTCGAAAAGTCCTTCCAACAAAGGCGCGGCTACGACCCGCGACCGTATCTGCCCGTGCTCGCCGGACACATCGTCACCGCCCGCGAAGCCTCCGACCGCTTCCTCGAAGATTTCCGCCAAACCGTCTGCGACCTCGCGGCGGAGGATCAATATGAGGAGCTCAAGCGACTCGCGCATTCGGAAGGGCTCGGCCTGCACATGGAGTCCGCCGGGCCGCACCAACCACCCGTGGACGGACTACGAACTCTCGGCATCAACGACATCCCGATGGGCGAGGCTTGGGCACGATCCACCACCCACCGCGTTTCGGAATCCGAACGCATCCAGGTGGCGCTCGCAGCCAGCGCGGCGCACATCTATGGCAAGCGTTTTGTGGCGGCAGAAGCCCCGACTTCCGTCGGGCCTTTCTGGCAGCGCGGCCCGGACGAGGTCAAGAACGTACTCGACCGGATTTTCTGCACCGGCGTGAACCGCATCAACTGGCACACCTACGATTCATCACCGGATGAATTTGGCCTGCCCGGCATCGCCTATTTCGCCGGGACGCACCTCAACCGCAACATCACCTGGTGGAAAGAATCGAAAGCCTTCATTGAGTACATCAACCGCTCTCAGAACATGCTGATCCAAGGGCTGCACGTGGCTGATGTCCTGGGCTATCTCGGCAGCCGCGCCCCGCAGTTCGCCACCCTGCACCGCCTCGAACGCGACGACATCCCAACCGGCTACGCTTGGGATATGTGCAATTCCGACGCCTTCCTCACCCGCGCCAGTGTCCGCGACGGCCGCATCGTGCTGCCCGACGGCAAAAGCTATGCCTTGTTCGCGCTTTCCGACGACAAGCAGATGGACCTTTCCGTCCTGCGCAAGATCGAGCGGTTGGTGAACGAAGGCATGGTGCTCGTCGGCAATCCGCCCCAGCGCCCGTTCGGGCTGACCGGCTATCCCGGATCAGATGCGGAGTTCAAAGACCTTGTTCAAAAACTCTGGGGCGAGGTTGCCGGCTCGTCGCCGGTGGTGAGACCCTACGGCCAAGGCCGGGTCTTCATCGGCCAACCGGTTTCCCAAGCGCTCAAGGCACGATCTCGACTACCGTTATATCCCCACGCTGCCCGACCGCTTTGTCAACGCGGACTGCTCGTTCCGCGTCGCTGGCGAGCGCGTCGTCGAGCGCTGGGACCCTGTGCGCGGCACCATCACCCCGGTGCAGGTGGTGGAGCGCAAGGATGGCTACCACCACCTGCCCGTTTCGCTCGAACCCGAGGGCGGCGCGTTTTATGTCTTCCGCAAAAGCCAGCCGGCGAACCGCATCGCCCGCATCACCAAGGACGGTAAAGGAATCCAGGAAGGCAACACTCCGCTGGAAGTCGGCGCCTCCAGCGTGTTCGTCGGCGACGGCATTTTCGAAGTGCGCGAAAAAGGGAACTACGAAGTCACCTTCCCCGACGGCAATACCGTCCGCATCGCACAACCCGCCACACTTGCTGCCGTCCCGATCCGCGGGCCTTGGAAAGTTGATTTCCTCGAACGCCCACAGCTCGGCGCACCGTTCTCCGCGAATTACGACACGCTGAAATCGTGGACGGAATCCACCAATCGCGCTGAAAAATACTTCTCCGGCACCGCTCGCTACACCCGCTCGTTCGCCCTCGACTCCGCCACGCTCGCCGCCGACCGCCGCGCTTACCTCGACCTCGGCTTCGTCGGCGACATCGCCACCGTCCGCATCAACGGCCAAGAAGTCGGCATCTTCTGGAAGCCCCCCTACCTCGCCGACGTAACTCGTTTCCTCAAACCGGGCGAGAACCTCCTCGAAGTGGAAGTCATCAACCAATGGGTCAATCGCCTCGTCGGCGACCTCAAGCTCCCTCAGGCCGAGCGCAAAACCTACACCAGCGTGCTCGACGGCCCGCCTCCCGCTCGCAAGGATCCCCGCAGTCCTTATCGCCTCGCGGACCGCGATGCCGACAAATACCTCCGTGCCTCTGGCCTCATCGGCCCGGTCGAGATCCGCTTCACCCAGACTCACCGCCTGGCCCCATGAGAAATCTCACTCTCATTCATTCCTTCTGCGCGGCAGCGCCGGTCGCGTTTTCCCAGCAGAAGACCAATGTTTTGTTGATTGTCGCGGATGGTCTCGGTTTCCAATTGCCCTGCAACGGTGACCGGCACATCCAGGCGCCGCACATGGAGGCCGACCCTTCGCAATCCCAAAAACTTGCCGCCGCCCCTTCCCACACCGCAACCTTGGAGTGCATGAAGGCACTTTCCCTCGAATGGCGAATGGAAACCGAAGAGCCGGAAACCGAAGACCCCTATCTCGATCCCGCCACACTCGCCGCAAAACATGATCAGGTGAACTCGCACCCCAGCCCACTCGAGAAAATGAAGAAGCCAATTGATGCTTTCCCATCAAGGTTTCCGATCTCCTCAGTCTTATGAATAACATTCTCAAAGGGT
>JALOUA010000023.1 GCA_025457625.1 Akkermansiaceae bacterium | reverse complement strand
ATCCCAAGATTCCGCCAATCCGCCACGTATCCGTTCGAGTCATGCGCCTGACACCCTTCATTTCATGCATCGCGCTGGGCATCTCCGGTTGCGAATCCTGGCGTTTCGCCGCGCCCGCGGGCGATCTCTCGATCCGCACGCCGGGCAACTGGTCCGCGGCATCGACAGGCAACGAGGGTGCCATCTCCACCGGCTGGCTTGCGGAGTTCAACGATCCCGCCATGAAACGCACGGTCAACGAGGCGCTTTCCAACAATCGCAGCCTCAAAGCCGCCGCGGCACGCCTGCGCGAGGCCGGGGAAAACTCCATCATCGCCCGCTCGCGGATGCTGCCATCCGCCGGACTTGCGGGCAGTGCGTCGGTCAGCGATTCCTCGGGCGAAGACCGCCGCCAGAGTCACGGACTGAATCTCGCCGCATCATGGGAAGTGGACCTCTGGGGCAGGCTGCGCGATCTCACCCGGGCCGCCGAGGCGGACGAGCGGGCCGCATTGGAGGACTTCCGCGGCGCGCGACTGTCACTTGCCGCGAACACCGCCAAAGCCTGGTGCAACCTGATTTCCGCCGGGCAGGAAATCACGCTCGCCCGCGTGACGCTCGATTCATTCGAGAAAAACCTGCGCATCATCGAGCGGAATTACAAAGGCACCGGCGAGGGCGCGCTCGATATCCAGTTCGGCCGCACCAATGTCTCGGCCACGCAGCGTGCGCTGGAATCGCGGATTCTCGAACGCGACGAGGCCGCCCGCGCGCTGGAAATTCTGTTAGGCCGTTATCCCGCCGGCGATTCGCGCGGCGGCGCGGAACTTCCGCGTCTGCGCGGCACGGTGCCTGCGGGACTGCCCGCCGATTTGCTCGACCGTCGGCCGGATCTTGCGGCCGACCGGGCGCGACTGTTTGCCAGTGCCCAACGTGCGGATGCGGCGCGCAAGGCGCTGCTGCCGTCGTTTTCGATCACCGGCGCGGGCGGCACCTCGACGACCCGCCTCGCGGACCTGCTGGATTTGAACGACCTCGTCGCCACGCTGGCCGGGCGTTTCACCCAGGTCCTCACCGAGGGCGGCGCGGTCTCCGCCGAGGCGCGCGCCGCGCTGGCGCGCAACGAGGCCATCCTCAACGAGTATGCCCAGACGGCCTTGGTCGCCTTCCGCGAAGTGGAGGCCACGCTCGCCGCCGACCGCTCGCTCGCCAAGCAGGAGACGTTCCTCGCCGATGAGCTCGAACAGGCGGCGCTCGCGCAGAAACAGGCCGAGCGCGACTATGCCGAGGGCATCAACGCCAACATTCTCTCGGTGCTGGAAGCCCAGCGCCGCGCCAACAACGCCCGCGCCAGCATGATCCGCCTGCGCAACCAGCGCCTTCAGAACCGCATCGACCTCCACCTCGCGCTGGGCGGCGATTTCCAAACCCGGCCGAAATGATCCGGCCGGGCACTTCGTGTTTGGCATCGCCCGCATTCGGAACGATATTCAGCCTTGTTTCATGCTAGTCCGCATCCTCATCCCCATCGTGATCCTCGCCTGCGGCTTTGGCGCGTGGAAGTGGCTTGGCATTCCGGTCGAGGAACCCCAGCCGGAACGGCAAGCGGTGCAAAAACTCAAAACCGAGCGGCTGGAAATGACCCCCACGGACTATCCCGTGGTGCTGGAAACCCAGGGAACCGTGCGCGCCCACCACACCACCACCATCACCTCGCTGGTGCCCGGAACGATCCGCGTCATCCACCCGTGTTTTGAAGACGGCGCGTTTTTCAACGAAGGCGAAATTCTGGCCGAACTCGATCCCGCCGACCTGCAGGCCGCTCTCACCGCCGCCGAATCCCGCCTGGCCCGCGCCGACGCCCTGCTCGCCCAGGAAGAAGCCCGCGCCAAACAGGCGAAACTCAACTGGCAGGACATCGGCTACGATGAGGAACCCTCGCCGCTGGTCCTGCGCGTGCCGCAACTCAACGAGGCGAAGGCCGTCGTCAGCTCCGCCCGCGCCGATGTGGACCAGGCCCGCCGCAACCTCGAACGCACGAAAATCCGCGCGCCCTTCGACGGCCGCGTCAAATCCCGCATGGTCGGCCTCGGCCAGGCAATCGGCGGAACCACCCCGCTCGGAGAGGTTTTCGCCACCGATTACGCCGAGGTCCGCCTGCCGCTCACCGCCAAGCAACTCCCCTTCGTCCGGTTGCCATCGGCTGACGAAGATCCTCCGGTCAAAGTGACTCTCAGCGACGCCCTTGGCGGCGACTCCGGAGTCACCTGGCAGGCGCACATCGTCCGCACGGAAGGCACGCTCGACGAATCCTCGCGCGAGTTGTTTGCCATCGCACGCATCGACGACCCCTTCGGACGGGTCTCGGGCAATCCCGAGCTGCGCATCGGCCAGCCGGTGCGGGCGGCCATCGAAGGCGTCGTGCTCAAGGACGTGCACGTCATCCCGCGCGGCGCCCTGCGCGGCATCAACCGCATTTTCCTCATTGAAAAAAGCGGACTCACCCTCAAGCGCGTCGAGGTCGAACCGGTCTTTTCCAATGCCGATGTGCTCGTCGTCCGCAACGGATTGCAAACCGGCGACTGGCTCGCCACTTCGCGTCTGCCCTATGCGCCGAGCGGCGCGCCCGTGGAGATCATCGAACCCGTCATGGCTGCGGAAGCGCCGCCCTCCGACACCGCCCAGGGACGCGGCGGTTCGTGAGACTCTCCACTCACACGCCCTGCCAACCGAGCTTCAGACGCAGCGCCTCGTAAAACGACCGCCCCTCCAGACGCAGCAGGTGAAACGAGTGCTCCGACTTCCGGACGTCGATATGATCGCCCTCACCGATCCGCACACTCTCGCGGCCGTCCACTGTGAACAGCATCGGAGCCTTGTCGCGATCTTCCGCTGAAAGCTCGATCACGGAGTCGTCGGAGAGGACCAGCGCGCGCTGGCTCAGACTGTGCGGGCAAATCGGCGTGATCAACATCACCGCCGCACCCGGCGCGATCAGCGGCCCGCCGGCTGCCAGCGAGTAAGCGGTCGAGCCGGTGGGCGTGGCCACGATCAGGCCGTCGGCACGGTAATGATTGAGCATCTCGCCGTTCACCATGGCCCGCAGGGAAACGAGCCGCCCGGTCTCGCCGCGCGCCAGCGTGATCTCGTTGAGCGCGGTGAATTCCTGCGCCGGCCTGCCGCTGCGGTACACGGTGGCCCTCAGAAGCATGCGCACGCTCGTGGTGTGGCGCCCGGCGGCCAGCGCCCGGGCGAAGTGCGGTATCTCGGCATCCGTGCAGCTTGTTAGAAAACCCAGGGTGCCGATGTTGATCCCGGCCACCGGTTTGTCGAAGTCGCCCAACCGTGCAACGGCGTGCAGCATGGTGCCATCCCCGCCGATGACCGCCGCCACATCGACATGCCGGGAAAACGCCGCGGCAGGGATGCCCCCGCCCATGCCCGCCAGCATGGCGCTCTGGTCTTCCAGCAGCGTTTCAATGCCCTCCGCCCGCAGCGCCTTCTCCAACTTCAGAAGCGTGGGAACCGAACCGGCTTTGAGAGGGTTGATGAGAATTCCTACCGTCACTATGCGGCACACTAAGGCGTGATTCCCGCCACTGGCAAGCCGTTGAATTCAAAAGTCCCGGCCCGCGATCCGGCGCGTCTCCCGAGTCTCCGCCAAACGGGGAGGGGACGCACCGCGTTCTAAAAGCCCAGCTCCTGTTTCATCACACGCAGGAAATCCGCCTCGCCGGATGGCAGGCCGTGGAGGATGCGTTTGTCGCGGATCAGCAGCTTGGGGAGCTTGGCGCTGTTAACGGAAAACGCGGCCCACGCGGCGATGTTCGAGGCGATGGATGCATCGATCCATGGGTCGGCCAGCGCCGCCGTCAGCGCGGAGTCATCCATCAGTTCCAGCGCCAGCCGGCGGGCGGCGGTTTCCGATGGCGCGGCGATGAGTTTGCGGTGAAACGCGGGGAACGCCGCCGGCTTGCGCCGCCAAACCGCCAAAGCGATGCGTGTGATGGCGCATGAGCCTTCGTGCGGCCGGTTGGCACCCAGCTGCGGGTTGCAGCCGTGCTCCAGCGGCACCGGCATCAGCAGCACCGCCACACGGCCGGGATGGGCGGCCACCAGCGCCTCAATGTATCCCGACATCACCTGACAGGCGGAGCATTGGTAGTCGAAGTATTCCACCAGCACGCGGCCGGCATCGATCGGCCCGATGCGCGGATGTTCCGCAAGTTGATAGACGAGCCTTCCATCGTTGAAGGAAACGGACGCGCCCCGCGGCGGTTCCGCCATGGCGCTCTTGCCGCCCTCGATCCGGTGGCCGGCTTTCACCGGTCCGAAAACCTGCATCGAAGCGATGGCGAAAACCGCCAGCCCGGCCCAGGCGGAAACGTGACGCCACAGGCCCGCTTTTTCTGTTAGAACGGCGCACAGGACGATCGCAAGGCCGATCCCATGCGCCGCCATGCACCACGGACAGAATTTCCCGAGAATGAATGCCTGCACCGCGATGAACCACAAGGCCGCGCCGGCAATCCCGCCCATCAGGGGCAGGCGCAGGATTTCCAGCCGCCGGAAAAACGCCAGCAGCAGCAAGGCATAAACCAGCGTGCCGAAGGCGGGGATCGGCACGCCTAACAGCGAGGACCAGCGGGATGCGAGCACTTCATCACAGGGCCCGCCGCCACAACCGGCGATGGCCGCGTCACCCAGTGTGCGGGTGAGCAGGAAAATATTGATGCCCAGCCCGGCAGCCGCGAGCGCGGCGATCAGGATCCTGCCGGGAGATGGAGGCCTGATTGCGGGATTCATGACGGTTCAGGGCAGCGTGGCCTTGAGGCGGATGAAGCGTTGCGGGTTGGCGGCATTCACGGGCGTCAGATCGCGCACGACCAGCGCCGCGGCGTCGTTCTGCAGGACCTCGGTGTGCGCCGGCCCCGACTGCCAGTTCACGAGATTGCCGGACACCTCGACCGTGCAATTCACCAGATGATCGATGCGGCGCGGAATCGTGATGACCGCGTGACCGGATTGCAAAACAACGGGCGTGGCCACCGGTGCGTTGGCAGTCTTCGGCGCGGTGCCGAAGACGAACTCCAGCAGGTTGGACATGCCGTCGCGGTCGGGATCGTCCGCAGCGGCATTGAGCGGTTCGCCGGTGAGTTCAGCGGCTTGCCATTGCGCGTAGGACCTGACGAAAGCCGATTGCATCAGAAACGGCGAGCCGCTCGCGTAGATCGTTCCCAAGACCACTTCATTGGCGTTCTTTGCATTCCATCCGAAAGGATCGGGGGGATTGATCTCAAAAACATCCGGCCACAGCCAGTTTGAATTACGGAATAAAATCCATTCGCTGCCAGTCGCGCCAGTCCGGCGACCGAAAATCCAGGCTTTGGCCCCGGATAGGAACGGCGCGGCATTGTCCTCCACTTCATAAACCCCCGCATAGCGCTTTTGCACCGGATCATACTGGGCGCTGTCCGCCGGGTTCCAATGCGCGAGCCATGACGCGATGTTCGCGGCATCGGGCTCGAAGCCCGTATCAAACACACCGAGCTGGAACTCGTAACCCGCATCCATGGGCTGATCATTGGAATCTAACTTGTCGCCCGCCGGATCGCAGAACCACGACAGCGTGTTGGCATTGGCTGCTGTGATGCATGCCCATGAAATTGCGGCGGCTAATAGGCTGCGGATCATGACTCTTCAACGATCGTTGCGCCGGCGCCGCATGACCGCGGCGATTGCGGCGAGGCCCGCCATCAGGGCGCTTGAGGGTTCCGGCACGAAGGTGAAGGTTTGCATACCGGGAGTGCCGGTGGTGCCGGGGGTGTAAACTCCCGGGCCGCTCACGCCGCCTTGCCTGCCCCACAGCGGGGTGTCGCCGGTGTCGAGGTCGCTGATCGACCACTCGATGACGCTGGTGTCGCAACAATCGCCGGCGGTCACCGGAAACGTCCAGTTGTCGGCCCGGACGACCAACCACTCGCTGCCCTCGACGGGTTGATCACTGTTGCGGATCCACAGGTAGGCGACCAGACCGGAGAAATTCCCGGGGTCGGCCGCCGGATTGCTGCTGGTCACGCCGCCGGACACATCGCCGACCACATGCACCGTGGAAGTCAGGTAGCCGAAGGCGGGGTTGTAGGTCGCGGTGTCGAACATCTTCCAGTTGAGCGCCCAATCTCCAACATTGTCCTCATCGGGCGTGAAATCGAGGGCGAAGGCTCCGAGTTCGAAGATGAAGGTGTCATCCACGCCATCGCCGTTGCTGTCGGTGATGAGGGTGCCGATCGGGCTGCCCCAGTTGAGTGTTTGGGCACACAGCGGCGAGCCGAGCACGGCCAGCAGCAGGAAACCGGATAATGCGAGAGGATGCTTCATGATGAACGGGTGTTGGGACTCAGGGATTCCATGGAGCGGGGGACGTGTATGACGGGACGGGGTTTTTGGCGCGGATGAACGCACTGCGGTTGCCCGGGAGCAGCGTCTCCGCATCGCGGGCCGTGAGGGCGGCATCGCCGACCTTCACCCAGCGCAGCAACGCGGGATAGGCGGGCGAACCGTCCACCAGATAGTATGTGTGATAACCGCTGGCGGTGATGACGGAGTCGGCCTGCCAGATGAAGGCGCTGTCCGCGGTTTTGAAATCATAGCCACCGAAAAATCCGGCGGCGGTGTTCATGGCGCGGCCGCCCGGACCGTTGATCGACTGATCGACGGGAAAACCACCGCCAACCAGGTTGTTGCCGGCCGCAAGCGGACGGATGAAGTCGTTGGCGCGCACTTCGCCGTAAGCCAGGACGGAGGTCGCCACATTGCGGTTGTTGAAGAACACTCCCTGGCCGGGTGGGATCACGCTCGCTCCCTGATCGGCCATGCCGGCGTCCGCGGCGGAGACCCAGCGGGCGGTCTGCGGATCGGCGTCGTTGTTATCATACAGCCAGTGGATCGTCCATGATCCGCCGCTGAAGACCTGCACCTGGTCGGCGGAGGACTGGCTGTTGGTGGCGCCGAAACCGGTGGGCGGGAAAACCTCGTTGAGCGTCCAATGGCGGCGCAGCGCCACGACGTCACCGGCGAGCGCTCCGAGCGGGGCGCCGATCAGCGTGTTGTAGGGAGCTGCGGCTGAATTGAGATCCGGATCCGAAGCCACGGTCAGGGTGTTGCCGGTGGCGGAAACAACATCTAACCGATGCCCTTCGAGATCGCCCGAGAGAACCTCGATGAACCAGCTTCCGGTTGCCAGCAGGCTGGAGAGATCCGCCGCTCCGCCACTCACCGCGAACGTGACGGTCTGGCCGCTCACGCCGCTGACGGTGCCGGTGAAGGCGGTCTCGCGGAGATAGGGGTTGTTGTAGGTGCGGCAGCAAACCTCCAGCGGGGTTTCGGTCCAGCCTTCGGGCTCGGTGAGGCTGGTGTGATCCACTTCGTCGTTGCCGCCGTCGTCATCGAGTTCGGCCTTGATGCGGACGACCCCCTTGCCGCCGGTGAGGGTGGTGAGCGTTTCGAGGTCGTGGATGGTGACGGTTTCCGTGCAGTCGCCGTTGTCCACGGTGGTGGCGTTGCCGGTAAGCCCGGTGTCGATGACCACGTCCTGCCAGAGGGTGGGGTTTCCGGGTGCCGCGGCATATTGCAGGGTATAAACCACGTTGAGCGGCGCGCCTTTCGGCCTGACAAAAACGCCATCGATGATTTCCGGATCGGAATCCGAGGGCTTGATGATCCATGCGGTGCTGCCGAGCCAGGGACTGCCGGTGCCGTCGTCATATGGCATGGCGAAGGCGAACTCGGCGAAGTTGTCATATTGATCCGCATCCGGATTGCCGGCCGCTGTCTCGGCGGGGTGGAGTTGTTTCCAATCCGCCCAGGTGTCCGGGCAGCGGCTGATTTCCACGAAGTCGTTGAGGGTGTTGGTTTCTCCCGCGAGAACGGTGATCGGGCGGATTTCATCAAGGTTTCCGCCATCCTTGTCGGACAGGCTGGCATATCCCGCCGGCTGGGTTTCCACCACGCCATAGGTGCCGGGAGGCAGGTTGGCGAAGGAGTAGCTTCCGTCCGGGGCGGTGCTGGTGGTCACCGGGTTGCCACCGTCCAACACCGGACTGCCGCCGCCATCGACGAGGGACAGGATGACACCTTCGATCGGTGTGTCTCCCGATCCGTTGTTGTCCGTATCCTCCCGGACGCTGCCGCTGATGGCTCCAAGCTGGATGGGCGTGGTCAGCGCATCATCGCTGTCATTCTCCGGTGTTGGATCGGGCTGGTCACCGCCAATGGTGGCCACGTTGAGGTAGGCACCGCTGGCATTGACCGTGGCGCTGATGGTCAGCGTGTCGGAGGCACCGTTGGCGAGGCCGCCGATGGTCCACACGCCGGTGCCGTTGTCATAAGCGGCGGGCGGATTGGCGGAAACAAAAGTGTAGCCGCCAGGCAGCACGTCGCTGACAGTCACGCCAGTGGCATTGCCTGGTCCGTTGTTGCTGGCCGTCAGGGTGAAGACCACCTGCGAGCCGACAAGCGGAGTGGGGTTGTCAACGCTCTTGACGATGGCGAGATCCACCGGTGGCGCATAACCGTCGATCCCCGCGTCCGTGTTGTTGCCCGAGACCGCGATCACCGTGGTGGGATCGTCGCCTTCGGTCTGGATGGATCCTGTCGGATAATCCGGGTCGGTTTCATCGACATCCGCGCTGGTGACACCGGGCGGCACGCTGGCGCTCCAGTTGCCGCTTGAGTCGCTCGTCACCGTCTGTGGATTGCCGAGCGAGTCGATGACGATCACATCCACGCCCGCGAGGTCGGGCTCGCCGGAGTCCTGGCTGCCGTTGCCGTTGGTGTCGATGTAAAGGTGTCCGGAAACGGTGCCGGGCTGATAGAATCCCGCGTCAATGGTGGAATCCGCCTGACCACCCGTCAAAGTCACGGTTTGGGACTTGCCGTCCGTGACGCCCGCATCGCTGTCGCTGATGTCGGCCCCCTGGTTTGCGGGGGTGGGTTCAAAACCGACTGGTTTTCCAAACACGACGTAATAAGCGCCCGGCATCGCGGTGAACGAATAGGAGCCACCAGACCCGCTGGTGGTGGTCGCGACAATCGTGTCATTGGCGGCGTTGAACAGCGTGATGGTGACGCCCGAAAGACCAGGCTCGCCGTTGTCCTGCTGACCGTCCGCATCGATGTCGTTCCAGACAAAATCCCCGATGGTCACAGGCGCGGTGTAACCGAAATCGATATCGGCGCGGGCCTGGTTGGCGCTGATGAAGAAGGTGGCGGCATTGTCGAGCGAACCCACGGCATCAAAGGTTTGGATCAAGCCCGGGGGCAGGCTGCCGGTGTCCACCCGGGCGGTGTAGGTCCCGGGCACCAGGTTGCCGATGGAATAGGCGCCGTTGGAATCAGTCGTGGCGGATGGTTCGGTGGCGGAGTCGAAGATTCCATTGCCGTTCATGTCGGCATACACCCGCACGCCGGGGATGCCGGGCTCACCCGGGTCCTGGACGCCGTCGCCATCCAAGTCGTTCCACACGAAGTCGCCGAACGAGGCGTTGGCGCGATAACCGAAGTCCACATCCGTTGCATCCTGGGAGATGGCAAGCGTGCGGCTGGCGCGATGGGGCGTGCCAAGACCGTCGAGGTCATAGGTTTGGGTGGAGCCCTGCGGCAGGGTGCTGATTTCAACGCGGGCGAGATAGGTTCCCGCCGGAAGGTTGTCGATGAGGTAGAAGCCATTCAGGTCGGTGATCGCCGAGCGTTCGGTGGCGGGATCATAAATGCCGTCGCTGTTGGCATCGATATAGACGAGCACTCCGGCGATTCCCGGCTCGCCCGCGTCGCGGATGCCGTTGTTGTTGCGGTCATTCCAAACAAGGTCGCCGAGGCTGGCGTCGTTGCGATAACCGAAATCGACATCGGTGCGGCTGCTGCCGCTGAGCACGACGACTGCGGTATGGTCGCCGACCGGCGAGACCAGGTCATACGTCGGCACATAACTCGATGGCAGGGTGGAGGTGTCCACCCTGACGGTGTAGGTGCCGTTGAACAGATTGTTTATCGAATAAAGGCCGTCGGCATTGGTCACTGCCGTCGCTTCATGGGTGTCGAAGGTGCCGTTGCCGTTCGAGTCGATATAGACCCTGACTCCGGCAATTCCGAATTCAGCGTTGATTGCGGCTGTCAGGTCGTCGGCGTTGGAAACGCCGCCGCTGTTGTTCACATCCAGGCCGCCGTTGATGACGGTGATGCCTTGGAACACGCCGTCGTCCGCATTGCTGATTGCTCCGCTACCGTTGATGTCCACGAAGCCGTCGATGATCTGAACGCCGCCAATGAATCCATCGTCGGCATTGCTAACCGTTCCGCTGTTGTTGATGTCGATGCGACCATCGATGACGTTGTAAGTGACGCGTGTGCCGTTGGCATCCACATCCTCCCACACCAGATCGCCGATGGAGAGCGTGCCACGGTAGCCGAAATCGAGGTCGGAGCGGTGTTCGGCAGCGATCAGGGTGACGGATGCCGCATGGTCCAGCGCGCCGTTGAGGTCGTGGGTTTGGGTGGCCCCGGTGGGAAGCGTGGAGGTGTCCACCCGGACCGTGTAGGTTCCGGGATTCAGATTGCCGATGTAATAGGTGCCGTCTCCCGATGTGATGGTATTGGGCTCGCCTGAATCGTATGAGCCGCTGCCGTTGGAATCGATATAGACGCGCACGCCGTTGATTCCCGGCTCGCCCGCGCCTTGGGCGCGGTCACCGTTGCGGTCGAGCCAGACACGGTCGCCCACGCTGGCGCCGACGCGATAGCCGAAATCGGCGTCCTGGCGCATCTCCGCGGCAGCGAGAACCACCGTTGCCGCATGCGAGGTGGCGACTCCATCGAGGTCATAACTCGGACCATAACCGACATTGATGGCGGCGATATCGGCCGGATTCACGCGCACGGTGTAAGTGCCCGCGACCAGCCCGCCCAAGAGATAGTTGCCATTGGGATCGGTGACATCCGCCGGTTCGCCGGGATCCTGGATGCCGTTGCTGTTCAAGTCCGCCCAGACACGCACGCCTGGCAGGCCGTTTTCACCGGGATCCTGAATGCCGTCGCCGTTCAGATCGTTCCAAACCGTGTCCGAGATGCTGCCGTAGATGGTATCGGTCCACTGGATGGGCAGCCGCAGGCCGTAAGGGGAAATTTCCACGAGGCCGGTGTTCTGGATGGTGCCGCTGGTGAGGTCCCCGTAACCGGCAACGGCGGCATCGAAGACCACCTGAATCTGCTGGCCGGGGAGGAGATTTCCCGGAACCGGGAAACCCGCACCGTCCAACGGAAACGGAGTGCCCGAGCCATCATCGGGAATGGGGGTCCAGGCCTGCCAGTTGCCTCCGACACTGTAGCGGAAGCGGGTGGAACCGGGAACATAAGCAAGATCCGCAGGCAGGTTGTCCTGGAAATTGAACGGACCGGGAATGGTGGCGCGGGCGTTGCTGACGGCGCGGATTTCGATTTCCAGGGTATCGCCCGCACTTGTGTAACCATCACCATCCGCGTCGATCTTGACGGTGGACTTCTTGCCGGCATCCCCCTCGCGCAGTGGCGGAATCAAGGATGCGACATCGAGTCCGGGCTGGGCGAAGGCCGCTACCGACGGGTCCTGCCCCCACACTGCGGCGAGGCGGACGTTTGGGTTCAGGCTGTAAACCAGCATGCCGCTCTGGTCGCCGTCCGGATCGAACAACTTCAACTGCTCCAACTCCCGGACATCGAAGTGAACGTCATATTTGTTGCCGTTCGGATCGGTGAGAGCGCCGGCGTTGTCGCCATTGTAATCCACATAAATCCGTTCCTGCGTGTTGCCATTGCCCACACTGGTCACCCAGATCGGGTTGCCGTTTTCGTTGGGATTGGTCGCCGAGTAGGGATCGCGGCCGATGCCAAGGCTCACCAGCACCTGGGTGGTGAGGGAAGGCCGGCCCACAAGGGTGAAACCGCCGTCCCAACCCACGTTGTTTCCCGAGGTGGAATCCGCATCAATCGCACTGAAGGCATAGAAAACCGGCGGCTCGCTGCCCGTGGTGTAAAAACGATAGGCACCGAAATGCCCGGTGCCCGCCGGCTGCATCACCACGCGCGCGTTTCCCCCGGCGGGGACGGACACGCTGTTGGTGACGTAGGAACTCGCGCTGTCGCGGTAGTCGTAATTGACCGTGATCGCACTGGTGCCGGGATTGTAAAGAAAGGTGACGGTGCCATCGGTGGGCGATATGCGGGTGCTGACCGGGCAGAAATAGTCGGAACTCCAGCGGAAGACCGGCAACATGGATGTGTCCCGGCTGGCATAAGTCGAGCCGACGGTGCCGTTGAAAAGAATCACCTGCACCGGCTTGTCGGAGAGAATGCGCCCGCCGACGTTGACTCCATCCCGGTAAATGGTCTGCCCCTCGGCCAGTGCCACCGTCTCCTCAAAGGCGCCGTTGTTGTCCTTGTCGATCTGGACCGACGCGCCACCGGGACCCGCCATGATCGACAACGAGTTGTGGCTGAAGAGGTTCTCATCGAAGGTCAGATTCCCCGCAGCGGCCGAGGTCGGCATGTTCACACCCACCGGCGAGCGGTAATCGGTGCCCCAAAGACCGTATTCGAACACTTCCACACATCCGGCAAGCAGCGTGTTGGTGCCGGTTGGAAAGGTGGTTTTGGTCAGCGAGATCGGCTTGAAGGTGGCCACCTTGTCCCGGGCATCGAAGTCCACCACCGACTGGAGGCTGCTGGTGGTGACAAAGTTCCGCAGGTTGAAAACCGTCCCGGCCGGGATCAGGTCGCCCGGATTGCCAGGGGGGAAGCCGTTCGAGGGATTGCCGTCGCCGAAGACCAGGGTCGTCGGCTGCACCGGATTCGTGATGTCCGCCTCGTAACCGTCTTCCCAGTGGTCGTAATAAATCACGGTGCCATCCGTGGCCGCGGAAAAGGTCACAAACACCGCGATCGGATCATTGGCCACGCCACTCACGGACTTGAACGCCGCCAACTGGTCGTTCTCGGCAAACGGAATGTAAAAAAGTTGGGTCGGCGGTGGGTTGGCGGCCTCAACAGACAACGGCAATAGCAGCAAGCACAGGGTGGCTTGCAACCGGCGGGACAAGGGTGCATTCATGCGGCTACGGGTTGGGATCAACGGCACATCCAATCAATTTTGCTTGGCTGTAAGCAAAAATTAACTATCGCGCGGTCTTGATAATTCAAAAAACCTCACAGAATCAAGCGATTTTTTTAAATCACACGATGTTTCGTTCCCGTATTTGCAAAAATCCGCGCGCCCGCTGCGACTTCCTGACGACCCTGTGGGGAAGGGAAACATCTCGACAACCAATGATTGGCTGGCCGAACGGCTGCGCACGGGGCATCCTGCCGCCATGAGCCGCATGTGAACCGGCTCTGAAAATCGCCCGAGGGCATTTGGAAACTCCAAAAGCATGAAACACCACATGAATCCAAGGACGGGACCCATCCTGTCGGTGATCCTCACTCGCGCGATATGCGCTCCGCGGCGCTTCCGCCGACGCGAGGCGAATGCGAGTGCTTTCTAATTTCAGCTTTGCCGCGTCCCCGCATCTCAGATTCCACCCCATGAACTCCAGCCGAATTCCCCGGATCACGACCTGGCTCGTGCTGGCGTTTTTTTATCTGCCGATCGGCGTATTGATTCTCAACTCGTTCAACCTGTCGCGCTTCGGCACGACCTGGCAGGGTTTCTCGCTCAAATGGTATCAGCGTCTGCTGGAGCGCGAGGACCTGTGGGCGGCTCTGGCCAACTCGTTGAAAGTGGCGGCCATCGCCAGTGTCGGCGCGATGATCCTCGGCACCTGCGCCGCCTTCGCGCTGCACCGCCACCGCTCGCGTCTGCAAACCGCCCACGGGCTGCTCATCACCATGCCGCTGGTGCTGCCGGAGATCCTCATGGGCATGAGCCTGCTGCTCTTGTTCGTTTCCATCGGCGCCCGGCTGAGTCTGGTCACCGTGACCATCGCCCACGTCACGTTCTGCATCAGTTATGTCACGCTCGTCGTGCAATCACGGCTGCAGGACTTCGATTTCCAGATCGTCGATGCCGCGCGCGACCTCGGCGCCACACGCCTGCAGGCGTTCCGCAAGGTGCTGCTGCCATTGCTCGCACCCGGAATCCTCGCCGGCGGTCTGCTGGCCTTCACGCTCTCGATCGACGACTTCGTCGTCACATTCTTCGTCAAGGGTCCGGGTTCCGACACCCTGCCGGTGGTGATCTACAGCATGATCAAGAAAAGCCGGGAGTTTCCCGTGATCAACGCGCTGAGCACGCTCCTGCTGGCGGCGACCTTTCTCGCCGTCTGGGCCTCTCAGCGGCTGACGATGGAGAAAAAGTGACAACCCGGCGCCCCCCCGCGAGCGCATCACGGTGTGGTCGCTGATGTGGATGCCTGACGGTGGATGTGCGATGATCACCTGCGGTTTTTGAGCAGAAACCGCTGCCTGCCGATTTCCACAACGGACACACTGCCCCTTGCGGCCCGTTGAATGAAATGAAGCTGCCCCGGCCGCCACGACAACAACAACGGCTGGTAGGCCGGCTCCACACACACCTACCAGCCCCCTTGAACCGCCATGGGTCCGGCTCTGCGTCCGGGGCATGACAGGCTGGTTGCTGATCCTCCCGTCGGGATCCCTTTTCTCCGCCCGCTCCGCCAGTGCCTCAGAAGCACCTTTGTTCACGGGCTTCGCCGATACTTCGGACCCATCCGACTTCCTGTTAGCGCGCGTCTGGTCATCACCGACTGCGACCTTGAACCAGCGGTCCGCTTTGAAGCCGCTCTTTCGCAGGGGGTTTTCATCACGAATGCCATCAGGATTGGATTCGCTCCAGCACACCCTTCGCGGGGGCCCCCTCCGGGACTCGATATCCGCCAGCGCTCCCATTCCCGGTTCTCGCGCATGGAATCTCGACACATGCCCAGGTTCCACGACTCCGCCGTGTTCACCCTCACCCTGCCGTGGCGGCAAGGACGAGGTTGTCCCGCAGGCGCGGGATCGGCACACGGGATTCCTGATTCCGCAGCTCGATGGCCGGCCTGCGTCGCCACGCACCCGCCTGTCCTGCCGAGCCTTGGCGAAAAAATGATGTTTGCCGGTGACGACGTCGCGCCTTTGCCATGACCACGGGGGCCATGCTGAGGATTGAAGCCCAAGCCGGATCATCCGTTATGGGATTGTCCGACGCGTCATCGGCGCGAAGAATGCCGCCGCGCATGAGCGGATGGAACGAACAAACCTTGCGGGCGGCCGCCTCTTGGAAAGCCTTCAAGGCAGGGCGGTGCTTGTTCGAAAGCGGCGCTGTCACCGATGCGAAAACCACGGTCGCAGGTTGGCAGGGGAGCGTGAGTGCCGGCAAGCGGCCTCTGCGCGTGAGTGTCGCGGTGAAATCCGCCACGGACTTGGAAACCCGCTGCCCATGTCCGGAAAACCGGGCGACGGGCGAGTTGTGCTGCCATGCCGTGGCAGCGGGCCTCGCCGCACTGGCCGCCGCGGATTCCCCGGCACCCGCTCGCGACGTTTCGCCTGATGCCAAACGGACCGCGGTGGCGCGCGAGCTGCATTTCCCGTCGAACTGGCGCGAGTCCCTCAAGCGGGGAAAACTCATGCTGAAAGCCACCATCTCCCGCCGCGCTGCGGATGAGCTCGCCGACCTCAAACTGGACGCTTGGTTTTCCCGCGAGGGGGTGGCGGAGCAGCCGCAGGTCCACCTCCAGTTGGATGAGGCCCGGTTGGGCGGCTTTCTCGATGCCATCACGGGGCATCCTGCGGTGTTCACCGGCGACGGTGGTGTGAGGCTGGAAATCAGTGGCGGCCACCGCCTGCAACTTTCCCATGCCACCCGCATCGATGACGAGGCCAGCCTGACACCCGAGGAAAAGGACCCGAGCTGGCTTGAAACCGCGGGTGCTTTCTGGCAAACGGGGGAGGATTTCCTGCGCCGCGCGGGCGAGGGAACGCCGCCGCCTCCGCTCGGCGGGATATTGTCCGCGCTCTGTCGCGGACAATCCGTGAGCCTGCCTGTCCGCGACTTGCTCGCCGGTCTTGAGGCCTGGCAGGACTGGCTGCGCTTTCCCGCCGGCTGTTGGCTCGAATCGCTTCATTTTGTCCCTGCGGCAGCCGCTTTTCACTTGTTCCTCGATGGTTCACTCCAGCAGATCGAAGCCCGCCTTTCGGTCGCCTATGACGGATCCCCGCTGCAGGTTCCGGGCAAGGGGGAAATCCCGCACCTGCCCCGCCTGCGTGGGGAGATTTGTGAAATCCGCGACCTGCCGGGTGAACAAATCGCCGTCGATCGCCTCGAAAATGCCGGATTCCAGATGGCCGGGCCGGGGCACTGGGTGCTTCGCGGCCAGACGGCCATCCTTGGGTTTTTCGCCCAAACTTTTCCAAGGTGGCGCGCCGGGTGGAACATCGCAGAAACCCCGCGCTTTGAGCGGTCCCGCCAACAGGTGGTCGTGGTCACCCCGGACATCACGATCCTCAGCTCAGGCGAGCATGGATTATGCTTTGATCTTGTATTTCAAACGAACGATGGAACGCGTGTTCCAATCGATGAGATCCGGCAACTTTTGCGCGGCGGAGGCCGGCCGGGTGGGGCCGCGGGCGGCAAGCACCTGGTCATCAGCGATGATTTCACCAAGGTCATCGAACCGCTCCTTCCGGAACTCGATCTCCGGCAAGAAGGCGGTCATTTCGTGGCCTCGGAACGCAGTGCGGAAATCATTCTGGATATCCGTAATAACCTACGTAAATCCCACAATGACAGTGATCAGGCGAAATTGTTTCCATTTCAAAAACCTGCCGGATTGCAGGCGGAGTTGCGGCCTTATCAAAGCTTCGGGGCTGGCTGGCTCATGGATCGTGTCGAGCGCTATGGCGGTGCATTGTTGGCCGATGACATGGGGCTCGGTAAGACGATTCAAACAATCGCTCTAATCGAAGCCTTACCGACCGGACCGGATGGGGGTTCAGGTTTCATTCTGGTGGTGGCGACGGCTTCGTTGCTGGGCAATTGGCGGGCGGAATTCGGGCGATTCGCGCCAAGCCGTGGGGTTAGAATCCTGCATGGGAGTGACCGGGAGCGTGAGCGTGAACGGCTGCGGCCGGGCGAGGTGATTCTCACCAGTTACGGCACCCTGGTCCGGGATTTGGCGTGGCACTTGCGGCAGGACTACCGGCTGGTGGTGGCCGACGAGGCCAGTCTGATGCGCAACCCGGACACGGATCACTCGCGGGCGCTGGCCAAGTTGCGAAGCAGTCGGCGCGTGGCATTGACCGGCACACCGGTAGAGAACGGGATCCGCGATTTGTGGTCGGTTTTCCGATTCATCCAGCCGGGGTGGCTGGGCAGTCGGGAGGAGTTCCGCGAGCGCTACGAGCAGGTCATCGACGGGCGGGACACGGCCGGTCCGGCGGTCGAGCGGCTCCGGCTCAAAACCAGCCCGTTTCTCCTGCGGCGCACCAAGGAGCAGGTGGCGCCGGAATTGCCGGCCAAATGGTTCATCGATGAATATTGCGATCTCAGCCAGGATCAGCGGACGGTTTACCACGAGTTGCTCAAGGAGGGGCGCAGGCAATGTGAAAGTCTCGCTGAAGGCGGCAACCCTGGCGCGGCCCGCATGAAAATGCTCACCGCCCTGCTGCGGCTGCGCCAGACATGCTGCGATCTCGCCCTGCTTGGAAATGATCGCTTGAAACTCCTGCCTCCGGCTCGTCGATCCGCTAAAATCGAACGCTTGTTGGAGCTTCTGGAAGAGGCCTTGGCTGGAAACCATCGTGTATTGGTGTTCAGTCAGTTCCAGAAGCAATTACTGGAAATCGAGCAATGCGTGAAGGAGCGCGGATGGAGCAGCCTGCGGCTTGATGGACAGACCAGAAACCGTCATGAATTGGTGGAGCGTTTCCAAAAGCCGGGTGGACCGCCGATATTTTTGATCAGCCTGAAGGCGGGTGGCTACGGGCTCAACCTGACGGCGGCCGATACGGTGATTCACTTTGATCCGTGGTGGAATCCGGCTGCGGAAGCGCAGGCGACCGACCGCGCGCACCGCATTGGCCAGACGCGCCCGGTGACGGTCTACCGGCTGCTGACGCGGGGCACGGTCGAGGAGAAGGTCGTGCGCATGCAAATGCGCAAGAGCGCGATTGCCGCGTCCATCGACGAAGCGGGCGAGGCGGATGCGCCGGATCTCGGGGTGGACGAGTTGCGCAGGCTTCTGCTGGAGGAGTGAGGGCCTGGCGGACTGATGTCCGCGCTTCGTGGGGATCAGGTCTCACGCTTCGCGGCCGCAGCAATTCTTGTATTTCTTGCCGGAGCCGCAGGGGCAGGGGGCGTTGCGGCCGGTGGTCTCGATGGAGAAGCTCGGTTTGCGTTTGGGCAGGTTGAGCTTGAGCTTGGGGGTCTCGCCGCCGG